>CAJNCT010000002.1:300000-403254 GCA_905221335.1 bacterium | reverse complement strand
CCCATAGTCCGTACGGGATTCGAACCCGTGTTACCGCCGTGAAAAGGCGGTGTCTTAACCCCTTGACCAACGGACCTGAGCTTTTCAACTCTTTCTATTATACCTACTTTTTCCTCTTTGTCAAGGACTTTTTTGCCTATTTTCAGTTTATCTAAAATCACTCAATACCACTCTTAATTCTCCTAGAAGTGCCTTACGTCCTTTGAAACATTCTCCTCCCATGAGACGGTCAAGTTGTTCTTGTTTTTCGTTATCTTGACTTACCTTGTAATTCTTTAGAAGCTCATGAAAGAGATAATAATCATCCAGTCTCAGTCCTTTTTCTCCTAGGCGATGGCTGATTTCGCTTACCTCTTCATAAGGCTCTTTGTCGAAACGGCGCTTGTGACTTTCCTGTTTACGGATGTAGTCTAGGATGCGATTGCGGAATTTGGTTTTAAAGCAGACATATAGTCGATGACGCTCACCCTCTAGCAACTCTGGATGGTGACTGACCAGCTCATACAGGCACATCATCCCCTCCTGGTCCCAGTCCTCTTTCTCCCACAGATGTAAATGGTATTCTTTGCGGCACTTATGGACGATCCCTTTACTTTCTTCATACAACTCTTTTAGATTCATAGACCTCTCCTTTCTGCATTTAGTTTAACAAAATGCATCAAGCCTTTGATCTACTTCTCCTCTTCTGTACTTCTCGCTACCTCAACTGCATACAAAAAGAGAGGCACTGCCTCTCTGGGTTATTTTTCTTCACTCATTTTTGATTTTACTTCATCATAAGATAGGGCATGTGATTCCTCTTCTACTGTCTCAGGCATTTTTCCTGTTTCGTAAAGAGATTTAATTTGTGTACTATCTAATGTTTCGTATTTCAACAATGCTTCTGCAATCAGTTTGTGGGTTTCACGATTTGATTGGATAATTTCAGCAGCTTTGTTTCGTGCCTCATTTAATAATGAACGAACTTCCTCATCAATCTCATAGGCTGTTTGCTCTGAAATTGATTTTTGAGGACTTTGTGCACCAAACATAGCATGATTACCTTCGTATTGAACTGGGCCAAGTTTTTCACTCATACCGTATTCAGTGACCATTGCACGAGCCATCTGTGTAGCTTGTTCAAAGTCATTTGAAGCTCCTGTCGTTTGGACATTAAAGATAATCTCTTCAGCTACACGACCACCCATCAAACCTGCCAATTGCTCTTTCATGTCTTCTTTAGATAGAAGCATTTGATCCTCTTTCGGAAGTGCAATCATGTAGCCACCTGCACGTCCACGTGGTACAATGGTAACTTTATGAACAACACGGGCATTTGACAAGACTAAACCAACAATTGTATGTCCAGCCTCGTGGTAAGCAACTAATTCACGTTCTCTTTGTGATACTGTTTTATCTTTCTTAGATGGTCCCGCAATCACTCTGTCCTCTGCCTCATCAATATCTGAAGCATCAATGACTGACTTATTGCGACGAGCAGCAACCAAGGCTGCCTCATTTAGAACATTTTCCAAGTCAGCTCCCACAAAACCTGGAGTTTGTTGGGCAACTAATTTCAAATCAACATCTTCTGCTAGAGGTTTGTTTTTAGCGTGAACTTTCAAGATTGCTTCACGACCTTTAACATCAGGACGACCAACCAAGACTTTTCTATCAAAACGTCCTGGACGTAGTAGAGCAGGGTCGAGAACATCTGAACGGTTCGTCGCAGCGATAACGATAATTCCTTCATTTCCCTCAAAACCATCCATTTCAATTAAGAGTTGGTTCAAGGTTTGCTCACGTTCATCATTTCCTCCGCCGAGTCCGACACCACGTTGGCGACCAACAGCATCAATTTCATCGATAAAGATAATGGCTGGTGCTGCTTTTTTTGCATCCTCAAAAAGAGAACGAACACGGCTTGCACCAACTCCGACAAACATTTCTACAAAATCAGATCCTGAGATGCTAAAGAATGGAACTCCTGCTTCTCCAGCAACTGCCTTAGCAAGTAAGGTTTTACCTGTCCCGGGAGGCCCCTCCAAAAGAACACCCGCAGGAATACGCGCACCAAGCTTTGTAAATCGTTTTGGATCTTTTAGGAATTCAACAACTTCGACTAATTCTTGTTTTTCTTCCTCGGCACCTGCAACATCTGAGAATCGTACCTTGATATCTTCTTTGTTAGCAGCTTTGGCCTTGCTACGTCCAAAACTCATTGGATTTCTACTATTATTTCCTCCCATATTTCCCATCATAGAGAATAGGAAGAAGAAGAGAATAGCAAATGGCACAACAGAGACAAGGATATTGATCCACATACCGCTTGAACTCTCATGTTTGACTGTTACCTCAGCCTGATGTTCAGAAGCAAGCTTTTGCAATTCTGAAACTGTTGAATCCGACGGAAGAATGGTACTTGAGAATCTTTCTACTTTTGTAGCAGTAGGAGTGAAAAATTGAATCCCTGTTTCTTCTTTACTAGTCTTAGGATTTTTATAAACACCAGACACCTCAATGATGCTACCATTTGGCTGATAGGTCAATTCTTTTACATTGTCTGCTGTAATTTCTTTTACCAATTCTGTATAGTTAATTTTTTCACTTTTCCCAGCAGCATTTCCAGAGTAAAAATACTGGAACCCTGTTACAAGGAAGAAGATAATTAACAAGTATAGAAATGGATTTCTAACTAAACCATTATTTTGTTTTTTCATTAAAGATAGATCTTTCTAATTTGAATAAACTTCCTCTTTCAACACTCCAACATAAGGAAGGTTACGATAATTTTCTTTATAGTCCAGACCATAACCTACTACAAACTCATTTGGAATAGTAAAGCAAGTATAATCCGCTTCAATTTCAACAATGCGTCCCTCTGGTTTGTCCAACAAAGTCGCGATTTTAACAGAAGCTGCTTCTCTTGCAATAAACATATCTTTCAAATTCTTCAAAGTTTGACCTGTATCGATGATATCCTCTACAAATAAAACATGTCTTCCTTTGATATCTTGAGTCACGTCTTGCTTGATATTGATGACACCACTACTTGCTGTTCCACCATGGTAACTAGATACCATCATGAAGTCCATCTCAATATGCGTATCAATATGTTTGACCAATTCAGCCATAAAAGGAATCGATCCTTTCAAAATTCCAACAAGAATTGGATTTTTCCCCTCATATTCTTTTGTTAGTTGCGCACCTAGCTTTTTAGCTGCTTCTGTAATCTCATCATGTGAAACGAGGATTTTTTCAATATCGTGTTCTAACATCTTTTTACCTATCTATTTTTTCTATATAAAGTACAGTGTTCATTATATCATTTTTCGTGTTTTTACTCAAATCACTGATAGCAATTCCCAAAATTGAGACAATTTCTCCAAATTGCTCAATAATAGGGGTTGTTTTTCGTTTTTCAATAGGGATTTTCAAATCTATAAACAAACGTCTCAGTTTCTTTCGATGCCCATTCAGGATAAGAACATCGCCAGGTTTTCGACACCTAATATGTACAGATGTTTCCCGTAAAACCGTTACTTTTTGAACAGAATCCCCTTCAATAGGGATACCAAAGGAAAATAAATAGCCCATATATCGAACTTGATTTTGATAGTGTAACACAAGTTCATCTTCCTTTTCATCGGCCTGAGGACTGATTTTACAAACTCGAAAATATTGATACTCTTTTATCAATTCATAGCCATTTTTAAGAGAATGACGATACTGACTCTTAGTTGCTAAAATCTGTCGAACTTCGGCAAACTGAGCCTTCGTCAGATTTAAGTCTGGAAATTGATTAAGATAGTTCTGGAGCAAGATTCCTTGAGTTTGTTGAGAGTATGAAAATAGCTCATTCAAATCTTCCACATCAATTTGTTTAGAAAGCTCCGTTATTGTTGCTTGGTAATCTGAAATTTCCCTTCCTAAATCTAAAAGGGCGGATTTAAGACGAGGATTTTCTTTTTCAAGTTCTGGTAAATACCTATTCCGAATGCGATTGCGAAAATAGGTATTTTCCTGATTTGTTTGATCTTCGAAATGAAAAATTAGTGGAAAATCCTTTTTATGAAAATGCAATAAGGGACGGATGATTTCAATATCATCAACTACTTGGCTTTCTTTTATTCCTGTTAAATGACCTAGTCTACTACCTCGAATCAAGCGCATCAAAATCGTCTCAACCTGATCATCTGCATGGTGGGCAGTGACCAAGGCAGTCGCTCCAACCTCTTTCATGATTTTCCTAAAAAAATCATAACGAAACTCTCGAGCACGCGCTTCTGAAAAGTCTCCTGAAAAGCTTGTGATATAAATAGGAAGTTTAGCTACATCAGCTAACTTCCTTAGTTCATTTTCCTCCCAGTCAGACTCCCTTCTCTGCTTGTGATTGACATGTGCTAAAATCAACTCAATTCCCAACTCTTTTTGGTAAGTAGACAATAGCTGGAATAAAAACATTGAATCCAGTCCGCCAGACAAAGCTAACACGACTTTCGAATGTTTTTTGAAATACTCTTTTTGGAGAAAATGATTTAAAAAATCCTGCTCTCTCATTTTAGAACCTCATAGACATCCTTAGCTATCTTAGCAATGGTGTCATAATCAGAATTTTTAGTGAAAATAGAGAGAATGAAAGGTGAGTCTGTAAAGACAATGGCAGTATCATGTTTGAACTCGTCAGCATCTCCAATTTTATGAGCTACCTTAACCGAAACACCTTTCGCAATTCGTTGGTTATCAAAATTCGTCTTACTTAGAGACTCTAGTACAAAGCCATTCTGATTATAAATAGCTTCCATGACCTTTCCAGCCATTTTTGAAGAAGTTAATTTATCATTCACATCCCAATTTTCACCCATAATAGTAGACATTTTCTCTTTAAAAGCCCCGTCAGATTGATTGGTCACATAATAACCTAAAATATTATGAGCAACATTGTCAGACTCCTTTGTTACCTTGGTAATTAATTGTTGGAGGCTGTAGTCTTTGTTGTCTCCTGTTTTAGGTAAACTACCACTACCTTCTGGTTTATAGGATCCGGGAAAGTTATTTACCTCTGGGATATACTTGAAGTTACTGTTCAGCGTATATTCCCCCTGATTTATCTTATCTTGAGCGTAATAAAGATAGGCTAGTTTCAAGATGCTAGCTGCATAGAGTTTGCTGTCTTCATTCACCCCAGCTTCTTTTCCTGTACTCAGTTGTTTAACATAAATAGAATAATTTTCATTCTGATAGTTGCTTGATAAGATTTCTTGAACCTTCTGGATACGATTATCTTCTTCTGAGACGAACTCTTTTGATACCCACCCAACTTGATCAATATGAAGAAATTCTTGTCCCTCAGCAAAGAGGGTTCTATCCACTGTTACGCGTTGATAGGGAGAGAGGGATGAAGAAATTTCTTTAGCACCATAAGGACTGTTATAGATGACAAAACCCGGGTCCAACCATACTTGTCTATTTTGAGTTTGAACTTGACTTTGATCATAGACCAAGCGCTTATCTGCAAGGATAAACTGATGATTATCTAATTTAAAAACAGGAATACCTTGTCTATTCAAACGCCATTCTACAATTTTAAAGGTGGTTTCAGAAGTCAATTTTCCAGACTCCTTAATCAAATCCTCATTTGCATAGATAGCCGTTTCTCTATAAACCATTGGCAATTCAAGGGTTTCTTTATAGTAGAATCCATGATCAGACTCAGTTAGATAATAAATTTCTTGTGAAGAGTAAGGAAGCTGTTTTTCCGTGCTAACTACTCTTGAAGTTATGATAAAAACAGATAGTAGTGATAACACTACTAAGAACTTACGCATTCTTCCCTTCCCTTTCTTCTTGTACTCGTAATAAATGATTTTTAGTTGCTAATTCCTCTAATTTTTCATCTGATAAACTTAAAAACTGCTCAACAACTTCTAATAAATTTTCCATGACTTTACCTCGGAAGCAAATCCGGAATGGTATAAATTGCTTCTCGTTTCTTTGAGTAATAGTACTTGGCGCGTGCATATTTCGCTACATAGTCTTCATCTTTCAACTTTGCAGCAAAAGCAGATTCCTTATCCTTTTCATCACTAAGAGTTTGGTATTGTTCTTTCAACTCTGTCAATTGCTGACGACGTTGCAGTAACTGATTATAGCTTTGGGCCAGATTATAGGTCGGTAAAATAAACAACAAAATCATCAAAATAAGGACCCACCCCATAAAACGATTTCGTTTTTGTCTCTCCTTCATCAGGTAACGACGACGTTGATGTTCATTTTGAATAAAAGAATTATTCATCTGTACAATATTTTTAGACATTTTCTTCTACCCGTGTTTCACTGATAATTTCATACATGCCTGCTGCATCTTCTTTTTTTGTACTATCTTTCATCTCTAGTACTTTAACAAGCAACAACTTATTTCCAAAGCGAATTTCAACTTGGTCATCAACTTTCAAATCCGTTGAACTTTTGGCCAAGATTCCATTCACCTTGATTCTACCTTTATCTGCTACTTCTTTTGCGACTGTGCGGCGCTTAATAATTCGTGATACTTTTAAATACTTGTCTAATCTCATTTTCATTACCTCAAATTATTATTGTACCATTTTTATCCCTTTTATAGAAGAAAAACGTCAAAGAGAATTAGCTTCCTTTGATTCTTTTATCTCTAATAAATTTTCTCCAAAAATCAGCAGACCTTCTAAAATTTCATAATCCTTCTTGTTTCGGACATCAAATACGACTTCCATTAATCCCTTATTCTCAGCTATAGCTGCCTTTAAGTTTGTTGCAGATAAGGCTTTAAAATAATCTTGAGCCAAGAACAGTCGCTGAGTAATTGTTTCAAATTGAACTGTAATCTTATTTTCTTTTCTCTCCACACGTTCTACAAATACCTTGTCCAAGTAAGATTTGACCAAACCAATCTCTAAAAGATAGGCCACTACGTCTGGATATTCTCCAAAGCGGTCCATCAATTCTTCTTGTAATTCTTCATAGTTGACACGGTTGTCAATTTGACGAATTTTCTTGTAAATTTCAATCTTATGTCGTTGGTCAGAAATATAAGTATCAGGAAGATAGGCATCAATTTGTAAAATCAACTCAGCATTCCCTTTGCTTCTTGTATTCCCATTGCCGTTCCGTTTAGCGATAGCTTCTTCTAATAACTGTGAATACAATTCAAAACCAACAGAATCAATGAAACCTGATTGGGATTTTCCTAGGAGATTTCCTGCTCCACGAATCGAAAGATCTCGCATAGCAATCTTAAATCCTGATCCCAATTCTGTAAACCCTTTGATTGCTTCTAATCTCTTCTCAGAGACTTCACTGATTGATTTTTCTGGGCGATACATAAGATAAGCATAAGCAATACGATTACTACGACCGACTCTTCCTCTTAACTGATATAAGGTTGACAAACCCATATGGTCTGCATTTTCAATAAATAAGGTATTGGCGTTCGGAATGTCAACTCCTGTTTCAATAATAGTAGTTGTCACCAAAATATCATATTGTCCTTCAATAAAGTCCAATAAAGTGTTTTCCAACTGAATTTCACTCATTTGTCCATGAACATACCCAATCAAAGCCTCTGGAATCAACTCCTGTAATTCTGAAACCTTCTGGTCAATCGTGTCAACTTTGTTGTAAAGATAGTAAACTTGACCTCCACGCTCCATTTCACGTAAAACAGCATCACGAATCACACTGTCATTCTTTTCTAAAACATAGGTTTGAACAGGATAGCGATTGGTTGGAGGAGTTTCAATAACAGACAAATCTCGGATTCCCAACATAGACATATGAAGGGTACGAGGGATTGGTGTTGCTGTCAAGGTTAGAACATCTACTTGTTTTTTCAGTTCTTTCAAAGTTTCCTTATGCTTGACACCAAATCGTTGTTCTTCATCAATAATCATCAAGCCCAAATCAGAAAATACAACATCTTTTGATAAAACACGATGCGTTCCAATCAAAATATCAACTTGACCATTTTTAAGTTTTTCAAGTGTATCTGCCTGCTCTTTTTTACTTCTAAAGCGACTCAACACATCAATATTAACTGCAAAATTTTGGAATCGTTCCTTAAAATTCGTATAGTGCTGTTGCGCTAAAACCGTCGTTGGAACTAGAACGACCACCTGTTTATGATCATTGACTGCCTTAAAGGCTGCACGCATTGCAACTTCAGTCTTCCCAAAACCAACATCCCCAACTAAAAGTCGATCCATGGGGTGAGAATCCTGCATATCTCTCTTGATTTCCTCAATACTACGAAGTTGATCATCCGTTTCAACATAAGGGAAAGCATCATCAAAAGCATGTTGCTCATCATCATCAGTTGAAAAAGCAAAGCCTTTCAATTGACTACGTTCAGAATAGAGTTTGATTAAATCGTCAGCTATATCCTCTACCTGGTTCTTAACTTTTTGCTTGGCCTTTTTGAAATGACCGTCATTTAATTTATTGAGTTTAGGAGGTTTCCCATCACTTGAAACATATTTGGACAGTAACTGAATCTGCTCTACTGGGATGGAGATTTGGTCACCATTTTGATACTGTACACTGACATAATCACGGTGAATCCCTTTGATTTCAATTGTTTCGATTCCTAGATATTGACCAATTCCATGGATATGGTGAACAACGTAGTCCCCTTTTTCAAGTTCATTATAATCTTTTAATCGCTCTGCATTTGAAGCATGTTGTCTTCTAAAATGACGTTTTAATTTCTTTTGAAAAATCTCATGTTCAGTAATCAAGAGAATTTTTTCATCTACAAAATGAAAACCATGTCTTAGATTACCTTCAATCAAGTTTACAGATTCTTTACAGATACTTGACTTATCTCTGGAATCCAATTTGATCTGATATTCCTCTAAAACATCCTCCAATGTTTTACTTCCCATTGAATTGCTAGACTGCAAGATAATAGTGTAGTCCATTTTTTTATATCGCTCAATTTCTTCCTTAAGAAAAGAAAATTGATTGAAAAACTCCTGCACAGGATATTGATTAAATTGATAAATATGATCAAACTTGAGATTTCCTAAACCCTTTTGCAGATTGGAGAAAAAGGTAACTGGACTTTGTTTTTTATAGGTTTGCTCTGTATCTGCAAAATACTGCATCTCAGAAAATGATTTACCATTCTGTAAATCTTCTGTAAAGTATTGCGCTAATTCTCTTTCAAAGGTTTCATACTGATTCATCAATTTTTGATAGTCATCAAAGAATACTGGCGTGTCTTTTTCAATATAATCAAATACAGTCCATGTTTTATCATAACATAAGGACAAAAACTTTCGACTATCTGAATGTACTTGTTTTTGATGAAAACTTGACAAAATCTCTTCCAAATATGATTTTAAAATTGGTGATAAGATCTTCGAAATTTGCTTTTCTAAAGCTGACTGACCTCGTAAATAGTCACTTTCTTTTAAAAGTATATCACTAGCTGGAAAGATGGTTAGTTCTGTTTGATTTTCCTTCGATAATTGTGTCTCGACTTCAAAAGTACGAATGCCATCAACTTCATCACCAAAAAACTCAATTCGGAAAGGTTCTAACTGAGACATCTCAAAAATATCTAAAATATCTCCTCGAATACTAAACTCACCTTGAGTTTGTACTTGCGTAACTTTACGATAGCCTATTTCCTTTAATTTGTGAAGAAGGTCATGTTGGTCATATTCTTTACCGACTGCAATCCTTATAATACTTTCTTTAAATCTAGTCGGAGAGGGTAAAATCAATCGACTTGCTGCGATATTACAAACTAAAATCCCTTTCTTAGACGGATCACTCAAAAAACGCAAAGCTTCAACCCGCGAAATGATTTTTTCTTGTGAAGACATCAAAAACTCTACCATAGGAGAGTCATCTACCAAAAATGGATAGACAAATTCCTCTCCTAAGAGAGAAAGAAGATCACTGATAATTCGTTCTGCTTCTCCATAAGTCGATGTCAGTAGCACAATCTTTTTTTCTTTTTTTAAACTACTTGCAATTGCAAGAGCCTTGGTAGAAGTTGACAGTCCTAGTATTAGTTGTCTTTTCTTATCTGTCAGATTTTGATGCCATTTTTTTATCTGGTCATTTTCTGAGAATAAATCTAATAAAGTCACCATTTAGCCGTTATACCTCTGCATTGTTTTCTCAAAGTTTCTCTCTTGTAAATAGTAGTTTACAGAATCGTCAACCTTGTCAATAGACTGTAAAATACCCACATAGTCATCCTGATCAAACTTACTTAAAACATGGTGAACCACTGACATGCCTTTTTTAGGTCTTCCAATACCTATTTTAACACGGTTAAATACCTGAGTACCTATATGTTGAATAATAGACTTGATACCATTATGACCACCAGCTGACCCCTTTGCTCTTAAACGAATTTTCCCAACTTCCATGTCAAGATCGTCGTAAATAACGAGTAAATCTTCAATATCCAAACCATAGTAAGTCAATAAAGCATGAACCGCTTTTCCACTTTCATTCATAAATGTTGTTGGTTTGACGAGATAAATTTTTTCTCCATTGAAGAAAAAAGAAGCTAGGTCAGCTTGAAATATCTTGTCATGTGTAAAGGTGACATTTTGTTTTTTGGCCAATTGGTCAATCAACATAAATCCAACGTTGTGCTTAGTTTCAAAATATTTATCCCCTGGATTTCCTAATCCAACAAGTAATTTAGTCATTTATTTTCCTTTCAAAAGCCAAAAGGGTTGGAATTTTTTTCCAACCTAATTGACACTATTTATTAAATGTTATTAAACGTTAAAGCGGAATTCCATGATATCGCCATCTTGAACGATATATTCTTTTCCTTCTTCACGCAAGCGCCCAGCTTCTTTTACAGCCTTTTCAGATCCGTATTTCACTAGATCCTCATATGACATGGTCACTGCACGAATAAAACCTTTTTCAAAGTCTGAGTGGATAATACCAGCTGCTTGAGGAGCCTTCATCCCACGCTTAAAGGTCCAAGCACGAACTTCTTTTTCACCAGCTGTGAAGTAAGTTCCCAGTCCAAGTAAGTGGTAAGCAGCTCGAGTTAATTTATCAACGCCTGATTCTGTCAATCCAAGTGCTTCAAGAAACTCTTGCTTATCTTCATCGTCTAACTCAGAAATTTCTTCCTCAGCACGCGCAGAAATAACTACTACTTCAGCATTTTCTGTCGCTGCAAATTCTCGAATTTGTTTGACATAGTCGATAGAATCTGGATCTGAAACCACATCCTCGTCCACATTGGCAACATAAAGAACTGGTTTAGTAGTCAAAAGGAAGAGACCTTTGACAACCTTTTGTTCTTCATCTGTAAATTCAATGGTACGTGCTGATTTTCCATCCTCAAGGATTGGTTTAATCTTTTGAAGAACGTTAAATTCTGCAACTGATTCCTTATCTTTTTGCGTACGTGCCATCTTTTCCACACGCGCGTAGCGTTTATTAACTGATTCTAAGTCAGCAAGAATCAACTCCAGGTTAATGGTATCAATATCTGCAAGTGGATCTACAAAAGCGTCTTCACGTCCTTGCTCACGCATAACATTTTCATCATCAAAAGCACGAACTACATGAACAATCGCGTCTACTTCACGAATATTGGCCAAGAATTTATTTCCTAGACCTTCTCCTTTTGAAGCTCCTTTTACAATCCCTGCAATATCTGTAAATTCAAAGGTTGTTGGGACTGTCTTTTTAGGTGTAATCATTTCCGTTAGTTTTTGTAGGCGTTCATCTGGAACTTCCACCATTCCAACGTTTGGATCAATAGTCGCAAATGGGTAGTTTGCTGCCTCTGCTCCTGCTTTTGTAATTGCATTAAAAAGGGTTGATTTACCAACGTTTGGCAAACCAACGATACCTGCTGTTAAAGCCATATTTTCTCATTCTCCGTTCTCATTTCAATCCCTAACATTATAACACAAAAAGGGAAAACTTGCTAACCCTCTAACTAAGGGTTCTTAGTCAATAATCTTATTCATTTTTCGTTCAAAATCATAGCGACTCATCATAACAAGGTGGTCACAATTGCTACATTTGATTTTGATATCTGCCCCTATGCGTGTAATTTCCCAACGATTAGCTTTTTTTCCTGTTGACTTAATTATACAAGCATGAGGTTTTTTCATCTCAACAAAATTTCCAACTTGATACATACTACTCTCCTTTTCTTTTTTGATTATATCATAAAAGAGGCGAGCCAGGCTCAACCTCTTTCTCTTAGTTTGTACGAACTGGTGTGATAAGCTGCATGAAATCTTCGTCAGTATCTGCTGGCACAAGAGTAAATGGACGAACTGCTGAGATAAAGCTAATAGTGACTTTTTCACTATTTAAAGCCTTGAGGGAATCAATCAAGTAAGTTGGGTTGAAACTAATAGTCAAATCATCCCCGGTCACCTGCTCCGTATCGATTTCTTCGTTTACTTTACCAACTTCTGGAGAGTGAACATGGGCACTAACAACTCCACCTTTAATTTCAAGCTTCACAGTACCATTTTGAGTTGCACTTGATAAGAGACGAGCACGCTCCATAGATTGACGCAAATTAACCACATCAAAAGTAATTGTAGTATTAAAATCTGTTGGGATCAAACGATCCGTATCAGGATAGTTTCCTTCTAGGAGACGAGTATAGAAGCTAATATTTTCGCTTCTAAAGAGGATTTGATTATTTGCAAAGAAAATCTCCACTGTTTCAATATCATCCGTAAATACAGCTGAAAATTCGCGTAGAGAGCGACTAGGAATCACCACATCAAAATCATCACCATTTTTTTCAAGAGTCAATTTCTTCTGGCTAAGGCGGTGTGAGTCTGTTGCAACTGTTTTTAGTTCCTTGTGTTGGCTCAATACGAAGTGTACACCTGTTAAGATGGGACGACTTTCTTGCGTACTTGCAGCAAAAGCTGTCTCATTGATAATTTTCTTGAGCAATTTTGTTTCAAGAACCAAAGGAGTACTTGCTGAAATTTCTTGGATTCGTGGATATTGTTCGCTATCTTTTCCTTTTAGAGTAATTTCTGATTTGCCACTTGTTAAGACAATTTGTTTTTGTTCAATCTCTTTGAAATCAAGTGTTACGTCTGGAAGACTAGATACAACATTGATAAAGAAAGAAGCTTCAAGAAGAATCGAACCTAAGGAAGTAATCAAAAGACCTGCATCTTCATTCTTTTGAGAAATGAAATTTTCAATGGAAATTTGACCATTTGATCCAATTAAAGTAATTCCTTCATTGGTAACATCAATTTTGATTGTTGATAAAATTGGAATAGCATTTTTGGAGCTAATTGCTCGTTTTGTGGTATTTAAGGCTTGTAGAAATAAATTTTTATTAATTGAAAAATGAATCATGGATTCTCCTTTATTTATTTTTAGTATTAGAAGGATAATAGAAATAATAGAGTGTGTGAATTCTGTGGAAAACTGATTTCTATTTAGTAAATTCAAGCTTCCTAGCTTGTTTAAAAAATGTGGATAAAAAAGATAGAAAAGGAAAAGTTATTCACAAACTATTTAATTTTCTTTTTGATTGCTTCGATTTCTAAGCGTAAATTATCGTCTTCGTCAATCAAGGATTTAATTTTAGCATGGGCATGAATAACGGTGGTGTGATCCTTTCCTCCGAATTCTTTTCCGATTTTTGGAAGACTATTATCTGTCAGTTCTCTAGCTAGATACATGGCTACTTGACGCGCCAAAACGATATTCTGAACTCGTCTCGTCCCTTTCATTTCTTTGACACTCACTCCATAAAAATTACCAACTTCAGTTTGGATTTTGTCAATTGGAATGACTAGCAGTTGGCTAACATCTTGTTTGCGAGCTCTGATAGCTTCAGCAGCGATATCAATGGTGATATCCTTAATCTTCTTTACTCTGGCAATTAAAGTGATATCGTTGATTGCTCCTTCAAGTTCTCGAACATTTGAATCGAATTGACCAGCTAGGTATTCTAGTGTATCGCTTTGAAAATTATAGTCCAAATGTTCCGTTTTACTTTGAAGAATGGCGATACGTGTCTCAAAGTCAGGTGGTGTGATATTTTGAGTCAAGCCCCAGCTAAAGCGCGTGACAAGTCTTTCCTCAAGGCCCTCTAAATGTTTAGGACTTCGGTCACTAGTCAGAACGATTTGTTTTTGATTGCTATGAAGAGCATTGAAGGTATTGAAAAATTCTTCTTGAGTTGCAACTTTTTTACCGCTGAGAGATTGGATATCATCGATCAGTAAGAGATCAAGGCTACGGTAAGTCTTTTTGAATTTCTCCATTTCCCCAAGTCTCAGGTGTTCAAGAAAATCATTGATAAAACTTTCAGCAGGAATATACTTAACCCGAGCTTCAGGAATATTTTTTAGAATTTCATTTCCGATAGCATTCAGTAAGTGGGTTTTCCCTAGTCCAGGACCACCATAAATGAAAAGGGGATTATAAGTCAAGGCGAGATCTTCGGAAACAGCCAGAGCAGCAGACTTAGCCCAGATATTCCCATCTCCTTGAATAAAGTTATCAAAGGTATATTTTTCCTTCAATCCTGTTTCAGAATATGGAATAGCAAGATTGGCCTGTGAAGCAACATAATGATTGCTATTTTCAGAATCCATGACATAGGTTGAAGATTCTTCCTCAGGCTTTGTTAAGACAAATTGAGTTTTTATTTCAGTATCATAAACTTCAAAACCAGCAGCCACAATGATATCTTTGAGTTGTTTTTTCCAAACCATTTCCATTTCAGGTCTAGGTAAAAAGATAGTAGCTACATTTCCCTCCACTTTTATGAGTTCAGCAGGTGTGGCATAGAAATCGTACATGGAACGTGTCAATCTTTCTTGAGCCAATTCCAAGATTTGATTCCAAAATTGTTTTTCTTTCACCGATTATCCCCTCCTTTGCTATATTTGATGTAAAAAGGTTTACTGTTAGACTTATTTTACCATAGATGCTAGCATTTTTCCACAATCTGTGGAAAAGAATCCACAATGTTTACACTTTTTATCCACAGGTTGGGGATAAGTGAGGGATTTCCTTGAATTCTTTGGTTTTTTGCTATAAAAAATAGTGGATAAATTTGTGGGTTGAAAAAATAAAAGAACAGCCTTATTTCAGGCTGTTGATAATTCTGTCATATTCTTCTTGGTTTGAAAAAGAAATAATAACCTTTCCAGTATCTTTTTTAGAAAGTTTAATTTCTACATTTAATCCAAGTAGTTTTTTTAATTTATCTTCCTCATCTTTGATGAAAGAATCACTTTTTTTCTGCTTCTTTTGTTTTTTCTCTGTCAGCAGTGTTTCTAACTTTCTCACAGAGATATCTTCGTTTTTGATCAATTGGAAGAAATATTCCTGTCGCTCTTTATCCAAACCAACTAGTGAGCGTGCATGAGCTTGAGAAATTTTTCCATTTTCTACTTCAGATAAGATATAATCTGGTAGGGAAAGTAAACGAATAAAATTAGTGATATAAGGTCGAGATTTCCCCATTTTATCCGCTATCTCAGTGTGAGTAAATCCTTTCTCTACTAAAGATTCGTAGGCGCGTGCTTCTTCAACTGGATTCAAGTTTTCTCTCTGTAAATTCTCAATGATAGACTGAATCATCATTTCCTGATCTGAGAGGTGTTTCACAACGGCTGGAATAGAAGTCAGACCAGCCAAGAGAGAAGCCCGATATCGTCTCTCTCCTGCAAGGATTTCATAACCGATTACAGGAGATTGACGAACGATGATGGGTTGGATTAGCCCATTTTCTTTGATAGACTGAGCTAATTCTTTTAATTTTTCTACATCAAATTCTTTCCGAGGTTGGTAAGGATTTTTTTGTATGTCCGCGATAGAAATCAGTTTAAGTTTTTCCATGATTCTACACTAACATATATTTTACTTTCTGTAAAGTTTTCTTTACACTGATGTCAATTAAGATTCTAAATCACTTGTACTTTTATCTAGTTTAACAGTTGTAGTCTCCTCTTTCCCATTTCGATAGTAGGTGATTTTAATGGTGTCTCCGATAGAATGGTTGTAAAGAGCACTCTGTAAATCTGTTGACGAAGAAATCTCCTTGTCGTCAACTTTGGTAATAACGTCGTATTTTTCAAGGTGACCAGATGCAGGCATATTACTTTGAACAGATTTTACCACTACACCAGAAGTTACGCTACTTGGAATATTGAGTTTTCTAAGATCACTAGCTCCGATATTAGCTAAATTAACCATTTGAATTCCAAGAGCAGGGCGAGTCACTTTACCGTCACTTTCAAGCTGTTTAATAATATTTTGAGCATCATTTGATGGGATTGCAAAACCAAGACCTTCGACAGAGGTTCCACCATTACTTGCAATTTTACTTGATGTAATCCCGATAACTTGGCCCTGAATGTTTACAAGTGGACCACCAGAGTTACCAGGGTTAATAGCAGTATCTGTCTGAATAGCTTTTGTAGAAATCGCTTGACCATCTTGAGATTTTAGAGAGACATTTCGATTGAGACTTGAAATGATTCCTTGGGTAACTGTATTGGCATATTCTGAGCCCAGAGGACTACCAATTGCGATTGCAGTTTCTCCGACATTAAGCTTGCTAGAATCTCCAAATTCTGCTACGGTTGTGACTTTTTCTGAAGAAATTTTTACGACAGCAATATCAGAGAACGTATCAGAACCGACAATTTCACCAGGAACTTTTGTACCGTCTGCTAAACGGATATCAACTTTTGAAGCTCCTTTAATAACGTGGGTATTTGTCACAAGGTAGGCATCTTTCCCATTCTTTTTGTAAATAACACCAGAACCTTCACTTGCTACCTGTTGAGAGTCGGTATCCGTATCTGTCTCGTCATTTCCAAAAACACTATTTTGTCGATTTGATGAATAAGTGATGACCGACACAACGGCATCTTTTACCTTATTAACGGCCTGAGTTGTTGCATTTTCATTTTTGTAGGAAGTCTGAGTAACAGTGTTTGTAGTGTTATTTGTGGCTTGACTTACTTGTTTTTGATAAAGTTGCAGTGTCACAAAACTTCCTAGGGCACCACTCAAAAATCCTATCAGAATGATGATAAGAAAGGTAACTCCTTTTTTGTAAAATTTTTGTAAGTGTTTCATAAACGCCTCCGTTTGTTTTTTATTTGATTAAAGTATAAATCTATTAACTTAATTCAAGCTTAAAGGTAGAAGTTTTACACAAGTTGTGGATAACTCGCTTTTTTCTGTGAATTTGCTAGTTTTCCTAGATAATTTTTTGTGAATAAGATGTGAAATGAAGTGTGAATATGTTAGAATAGAAGAATGAAAATAAAAATTGTAACAGTTGGAAAACTGAAGGAAAAATATCTTAAAGATGGTATTTCTGAATATACTAAACGTATATCTCGTTTTGCCACTGTAGAAATCATTGAGTTAGCTGATGAAAAAACTCCAGATAAGGCAAGTGAGTCAGAAAATTACAAAATATTAGAAATAGAGGGAAATCGAATTCTTTCTAAAGTTGGAGAAAGAGATTTTGTTGTTGTGTTGGCAATTGAAGGAAAAACTCTCTCTTCAGAAGAATTCAGTAGACAGCTGGAACAGGCTTCTATAAAGGGATTTTCTACCCTTACATTTATTATTGGTGGAAGTCTGGGACTATCCCCTGCTGTGAAGCATCGAGCGAATCTTTCTGTTAGTTTTGGGCGTTTGACCTTGCCACATCAGTTAATGAGATTAGTTCTTGTTGAACAAATTTATCGTGCTTTTACCATTCAGCAGGGATCCCCTTATCATAAATAGAAGATTGACTTACCTCTTATTTTTTGATAGAATGGTCATGTTAGGTCTCATAGCTCAGCTGGATAGAGCATTCGCCTTCTAAGCGAACGGTCGCAGGTTCGAATCCTGCTGGGATCAGTACATTAAAGAAAAAGCTGGGATTATTTCCCAGCTTTTTTCTTCAAAAGGTGCATTTCAGGTGTAAAAAAGTACAGTTGAGAAGAAATTTTTCTTAAGTGATCTTCATTTTGTATAATAGATTTGTAAGATAACTTACAAGAAAAACAATACAGGAGATTTTATTATGAAAAACACAGTTAAATTGGAACAGTTCAAAAAGCTTACAGAGAAAGAATTGCAGGAGATTCAAGGTGGAGAAATTAGAAAGGAAAATAATTTTTTATTTTATTTTTTTAAAAGAAAGTAAAGGGAGAAAAGAATGGATTTTTTCGCAATAATAAGCGTTATATTACATATTTTTATTACTAGTAAAAGTTATAATTTGATTTGTAACACAACTAGAAAAGAACAATACTTCTTTATTTTTTATACAGTAATAGTAGAATTTGTAGTTGAATTTTTCTTCTATTCTATATATTTAAGTGGACTAGGGATTGAAAAATTTTTATATCCATTTATTTTATACGCTTATTTTATATGGTTTAAAAAGTTTGATAAGTATAGGGGAGTATTCCTAAGTTTCCTATTTTCTCTCTTATATCACAGTACTCATACTTTTATAGCTGTAACTCTATCCTCGATAACAGGTGATGAGCTTGCATTACACTATGAAAGTATATTCTTTCTAGTAGTATTGTTGTTGACTTATTTTGTTATTTTAAAAACAATTCGTTATTTCCATTTGGAGTTTAAATATTTTGACAAAGAATATCTCTATTCTTTTTTGAAAAAAGTGCTATATGCATTTATCTTCTTGCATATCGTCTCTTTTATTTCAGATATCGTGAGTACTATTTCTCATTTAAATAGTTTTGGAAGTATTTTATCAACCATTGTTTTTATTTGCTTGTTATTGATTTTCTTTGCAATGAATTCTTATAAGGTTCAAATTGAAAAAGAGATTGCCCTAAAGCAGAAGAAATTTGAACAAAAGCATTTACAGACTTATACTGATGAAATTGTCAAGTTGTATAATGAAATTCGAGGTTTTCGTCATGACTATGCAGGTATGCTTGTCAGCATGCAAATGGCAATTGACAGTGAAGATTTACAGGAAATTGACAGAGTTTACAATGAAGTATTAGTAAAAGCGAATCAAAAACTGCGTTCAGAAAAATATACTTACTTTGATTTGAACAATTTAGAAGATTCAGCTTTACGTAGTTTGATTGCTCAATCCATTGTTTATGCACGAAATAATGATGTAGAGTTTACATTGGAAGTAAAGGATGTTATTACTAGATTGTCAATGGATTTACTTGATCTTGTTCGCATCATGAGTATTCTCTTAAACAATGCTGTTGAAGGAGCCGCGGATAGTTACTTGAAACAAATGGAAGTTGCAGTCATTAAAATGGATTTTGAGACAGTTATAGTCATCCAGAATTCATGTAAAATCACTATGACGCCTTCAGAGGACTTATTTGCCTTAGGTTTCTCTACCAAGGGAAGAAATAGAGGTTTAGGGCTTAATAATGTCAAAGAGATTCTAGATAAATATGACAACATTATGTTAGAAACAGAGATGGAAGACAACACATTTAGACAAATTATTAGATTTAAGAGGGAATTCGAATGAAAGTATTAATTTTAGAAGATGTTATTGAGCATCAAGTGAGACTAGAGAGAATATTGAATGAAATCTCGGAGGAATCAAATATTCCTATTTCTTACAAGACAACAGGAAAAGTTCGTGAGTTTAAGGAATATATCGAAAATGATGAAGTAAATCAGCTTTATTTCCTAGATATCGATATTCACGGAATTGAGAAAAAGGGCTTTGAAGTGGCACAGTTTATCCGTCATCACAATCCTTATGCTATTATTGTCTTTATTACCAGTCGATCTGAATTTGCTACCTTAACGTACAAATACCAGGTATCAGCTCTAGATTTTATAGACAAAGACATCAATGATGAATTGTTCAAAAAACGTATCGAGCAGAGTATTTTTTACACTAAGAGCATGCTGCTTGAAAACGAAGATGTTGTAGACTATTTTGATTACAACTATAAGGGAAATGATTTGAAAATCCCTTACCATGATATTTTGTATATCGAAACCACAGGTGTTTCTCATAAGTTGCGGATTATTGGTAAGAATTTTGCCAAAGAGTTCTATGGAACAATGACAGATATTCAAGAAAAGGACAAATATACCCAGCGATTTTATTCTCCTCATAAATCTTTCCTAATCAATATTGGAAATGTTAGAGAAATTGATCGAAAGAATCTAGAAGTTGTCTTTTATGAAGATCATCGCTGCCCCATCACTCGTTTGAAAGTTCGCAAACTGAGAGATATTCTGGAGAAAAAATCTAAAAAGTAATTGACAATTAGTAAGAAATTGATATAATGGTTATATCTGCTACAGATAGATGGTCCGTTGGTCAAGGGGTTAAGACACCGCCTTTTCACGGCGGTAACACGGGTTCGAATCCCGTACGGACTATTTTATCCGCCATAGCTCAGTTGGTAGTAGCGCATGACTGTTAATCATGATGTCGTAGGTTCGAGTCCTACTGGCGGAGTCAGATAAAAAAGAACACCACTCGGTGTTCTTTTTATTCTTAGTTTGTATCGCCTAACATTTTCATAAGGAAGTCTGTCATTTCTTGCGGACTTTCTTTTTTTCCATGGGCAATCCAAGTCTGGCAAACACCAAATAGGGCATTTGTTAGATAAATGCTACTATATTCGAGTTCAATTGGATTTAGTTGTAGTTGCATAAAACGTTTCTGAAGATCAGTGCTAAGCATAATATGCAGTTTATTTCTCAAGAAATTTTGGATTTCTTTGGTTCCATTCTCAGATAAAAGAGCAGCCAAAAGTGGCTCAGACTCTAAATATTCAAATACTTCTAAAATAGCATCTCTTTTATGATGAGCATGTTTTTGGAAAATATACTCAAAGGTATGAAAGAGCTTACTTTGGTAATGCTCAATCATATCATACTTATCCTTGTAGTGAGTGTAAAAGCTGGAACGACTGATTTCGGCTTTTTCTGCTAGCTTGACAGTAGAAATTTGATCAAAGGGGTGGTCCATCAATAATTGAACCATGGCATTTTCGATAATTCGCTTTGTTTTTAAACGTTTATTACTTTCTTTCATAATTCCTCCTTGTATACAAAAATAGACGATATGTCTAAAAAATGATTTTCCACCTTGTAATTTTGATTTTTTGATGTATAATCTATTATATCAAAATTTTAGACAATATGTTTAAAAAAGGAGGAAATATGTTTAAAGAATGGAAAGCAATATTTAAAAAACCGACCTTTATCATTGTAATGATAGGGATTTCTCTCATCCCAGCTCTATACAACATCATATTTTTATCATCTATGTGGGATCCGTATGGGAAATTATCAGAATTACCTGTAGCAGTTGTCAATAAAGATAAGGAAGCTTCTTATAATGGACAGACGATGACAATAGGTGAAGACATGGTGTCTAATTTAAAAGAAAATAAGACTTTAGATTTTCATTTTGTTAATGAAGAGGAAGGAAAAAAAGGCCTAGAAGAAGGTGACTACTACATGGTAGTGACTTTACCAAGTGATTTATCTGAAAAAGCAGCTTCTATTTTAACGAATCATCCAGAGCAAATGCAAATCGATTATCAGACTTCAAGTGGTCATAGTTTTATTGCTAGCAAGATGAGCGATTCTGCGATGACACAATTGAAGCAGAATGTTTCTACCAATGTAACCGAGACCTATACTAAAGCTTTATTTGATAAGATGGTCGAATTAAAGGATGGTATGAGTCAAGCGGCTTCTGGTAGTGAAAAATTAACTGATGGAGCGAATCAGTTAGTGACAGGAAGTCAAACATTGACTACTAACCTACACTCTTTAGCAGATTCAAGTTTAACATTTTCAAATGGAACGGAGCAGTTTACTAAAGGATTATCCTCTTATGTCTCTGGTGTTGAACAACTTCATCTTGGCTTAGGGAATTTTAATAGTGGTTTAGTTACATATACTGGTGCAGTGAGTCAATTAGATAGGGGATTAGGTCAATTATCTTCTAAAAGTCCTGAATTAGTAAGAGGAATCAATCAGTTATATACTGGTGTAGAATCCTATACTGGCGGTGTTTCTCAGCTTAATGCTGGTCTTAATCAATTTTCATCTGGTGTTAGTGCCTACACCAATGGAGTGGGAAGTCTTGCAACAGGTGCTAATCAGTTATCTAATCAATCAGCTACACTTCGAATGGGGGTGGAGCAATTAAGTGAAGGGATTCAACAACTTTCTAGCAAGTTAGATGCTTCGTCTGGGAAAAAAGATCAAATTAATCAATTATCTTCTGGTCTGAATCAGTTAAATCAAGCTATTCAAAATATTGATGTTGGAGATACAAAACAATTAGATTCTGTTTTATCAAGTATAGTATCTCTTTCTAATCAAATGTTAGCAAGTGCTCAGTCTGATAAAGCAGCTACATTAGCAAATATTCAATCGACAGCAGCTTATCAATCCTTGACAAGTGAGCAACAAGCTGAGATAAGTGCTTCTGTATCTCAAAATTCGACTGATAGTATTCAATCGGCTCAGTCAATTATAGCTTTAGTACAAGGTTTACAGGGAAGTTTAGAAAACTTACAAAATCAATCTTCAAATCTTTCGACGTTAAAAAATCAAGCTAATCAAGTATTACCTATTGCTTCTACTTCTTTGACAGGATTGTCAAGTGGATTAACAGAAATACAGGGAGCAGTGACGAGTAAATTAGTTCCTGCTAGTCAGTCGATTGCATCAGGTATAAATGCATATACTGCAGGTGTTGATAAAGTTTCTCAGGGCGCAAGTCAACTAAGTGAAAAGAATTCCACCTTGACAGGTAGTTTGGATCAACTAGTTTCAGGCTCAAACACCTTGACACAAAAATCTTCTAGCTTGACAGCAGGAGTTGGTCAATTAGTTGAAAAAACTCCAGAATTAGTATCTGGTATTGAAAAATTATCAACTGGCTCTAACCAATTGAATCAAAAGAGTCAAGAATTAATGGCAGGAGTTGATAAATTACAATCAGGATCTGGTCAATTAGCAGACAAATCCAGTCAGTTACTTTCAGGTGCTTCTCAATTAGAGAATGGAGCTAATAAATTGGCAGATGGATCTGGGAAACTTGCAGAAGGTGGAACAAAGTTAACTTCTGGATTGGAAGATTTACAGGCAGGAGTTGCTTCTTTAGGACAAGGACTAGGTAATGCTAGTGATCAACTCAAATCAGCATCAACAGAATCTAAAAATGCAGAGATTTTGTCAAATCCACTCAATCTTTCAAAAATAGACAATGATCAAGTTCCTGTAAATGGGATTGCTATGGCTCCTTATATGATATCAGTCGCTCTCTTTGTCGCTGCATTATCAACAAATATGATTTTTGCTAAATTACCTTCAGGTCGTCATCCTGAAACTCGCTGGGCTTGGTTCAAATCTCGCTTTGAGATAAATGGAGTTATAGCTGTTTTAGCCGCTGTCTTAGTCTATGGTGGCGTTCATCTTATTGGTCTAACAGCAAATCATGAAATGAGAACCTTGTTCTTAATTATTATCGCAAGCTTAACATTTATGTCTATGGTAACTGCATTAACAACATGGAATAGCCGTATAGGAGCTTTCTTTTCTCTTATTTTGCTTTTATTACAGTTAGCATCAAGTGCAGGTACCTATCCACTTGCTTTGACAAATAATTTCTTTAGAGCTATTAATCCTTGGTTACCAATGAGTTATTCGGTTTCTGGATTACGACAAACAATTTCTATGACAGGAAATATTCATCAACAAGTCATTTTCCTTATTATAATACTAGTTTTCTTTACTGCTTTAGGTATGCTAGCTTATCAACCTAAGAAAATGGAAGAAGATTAAAAAGATTGACCAATTCTTTGGTCAATCTTTTTCTGTCTTAGATAAATTTCGTCTGTGATTATAGATCCCAAAAAGAAGAAGGGTAGTTAGTGAGCAGGCTGCTCCAATAACAAAACCATTGGGTATAAAGGAAAGTGTAATGGTGCCTTTTCCCTTTGGAACATCAACTTTCATAAAACCAGTTTGAGCCTGCTTGATTTCAAGTTTTTTCCCATCTTGGTATGCAGACCAACCTTTGTCATAAGGAATAGTGAAGAAAATAGAGGTATCTTGTTTTACTTCATATGTAGCAAAGACTTTATTTTTAAAGGTGGATACTTCTACAGGTTGTTCTTTAATTTTTTGAATTGCCTCAGTAAGAGCCTGAGTATCTAAACGATAGAAGGTTGGAGATTCAAATGACACCTGAGAATTTTCAGGGAAACTAACACTGATATTGAAAGCTTTCTGTTCTTCAGTATAACCCAAATTAAAGAAATTAAAGGCATTGTCAGTTGTAAAAGTCTTTTTTTCACCATTGACAAGGATGTCAACTTTCTTTTGCTTATCATTTGTAAAATGAAGATTTGAAAAAGAGAGATAGACTTGGCTATTTTGAGGAACCTCAATTTGATAATCAATCTTTGCATCTTCATTCGCAGAACCTGTGATGCTCGTTAAACCATCTGAAGTATCTGTTTTATCATATGCTATTTGGGAGAAGTAATCTAAGTTGAGATTAGCAAGCTTGTTTATAAATAAGGCCTGATTATCCAGAGTGTGATTGTTAAAGTTTACATCGGTGTAAATAGATTGAGTGGCAAAAGCAATGGGTAAAGAGAGTTGATTTTTATATAAGGTTAAATGATCCCTTTGATAAATCTCTTGAAAGCCATACTTATCAAGTGAAGTTTCAGAAATATTGTACTGGATTCCAAATAAACTATCTGCTAAAAGACTGTTATTAGCATAACGGAGATTGAGGTTGGTTCCAGAGGATTTGAATCCAAGTTTGTCCAAACTAGTGCTAGCTGAACGATTTCGTACAGACGAGAATTGAGAGATTCCGTTGTAGTTAAATTTCATACTGTCATTTCCTGTCTGAATTTGCAATTTCTCAGTACGTGTAAATGGATTGTCAATTTGGTTTAGAATGGATTCCATAGTGGTGATATCCCTATTATAGGCGCTACGAGAAGCAAAGGCCCATTCTTTAGCTATTCCTTCTATTTGAGATGAAGCATTTAAGCTTATCTCAAATGTTATAAATAGAGATAAAAGGATTGCAAATAGATTTACAGAGATAAATTTTCTAATGACTGCAAGAAGTAAAAGAGCATAAACCAGGAGAAATTCAAGGGTGAGTAGGATATTCAAATCTGTTAAAAAAGAATAGTGTGATTTAAAGTATACAGTAGCCAAAAAACCTGTCAGTACAAGAAAAAGTGAGACAAATAGATTCCAGAGCTTCAGTTCTTTCAAGCGATTTAGTACTTCTGCTGCAGTATAAATTAACAGAGTAGAAAAGATCCAAGCATAGCGATGTAAAAACATATTTGGGGTATGCATCCCTTGCCAAAATAGATCAAGTGCTTCTATGTAAAAGCTTGTTATTAAAAAAGTAAAGAAAATTGCATAGGTAAGTTTCACGTGAAACCTTATGGATTTTATTGTGAAAAATAGAATGGTTAAAATAAAGGGAAGCAATCCAACAAAAATCATTGGTATAGATCCATACTTAGTTGTATCAAAAGATCCAATGAATTGTTTTGCGAAAATATCCAGATACCAGCTACTATCTGTTTTTAATTTTGTGATGGCAGTTAACTTTTCCCCATGAGTTTGTAAATCAAACAGTGTAGGAAGAGTCATAATCAAACTAGCCATTCCCGCTAAAAAGGAGGTAACAACAAAATCAAGAAAAGATGATTTTCGAGTTTTAAAGTCCCAAGAAATTTGGCAGAAATACCAAAAAATAAGGAACAATGCTGTCATATATCCAAAATAATAATTTTGAACAAATAAGATTGACAAGCTTGTAAAGTATAGTAGGCGCTTCTTTTGTGTTATAAGTAGGTGTAAACCGGTTATAATTAAAGGAATCAAGATAAAAACATCTAACCAGGTTTTTATCTCTAACTGACTGACAGTGAAGCTCATTAAAGCATAGGAAGTAGATAAGGCCAGTTTTAAAAATTTTTGGATATCTTTAAATAATCTATTTAGACTAAAGAAGGTTGACAGACCAATCAATCCAAATTTTAAGATAGTGGTTAGATAGACAGCATCTGGCATATTCGACAGATTAAAAAAGTAAACTAGGGGTGAGAGAAAACTACCCAAGTAATAACTAGATAGAGCATAGAAATTTAGTCCGAGGCCACTTGTAAAGGTGTAAAACAAACTACCATTTCCATGTAGAATATTCCGTAAAGCCACATCAAAAATAACGTATTGATGAAAACCGTCTCCTAATAGTGGGGATGTATCGCTATTCCAGTAGATACCTTGAGTTAGGTATACTCCGGTCATAATTACTAAAGGAATGATGAAAGAAATAAAATAGGTTCGATATGTTTTAAAAAATGGTTTCATGTTACCTCGTAGAATGATAGAAAACCCAGTTGGGGTAACCAACTGAGTTTTGAAGTCTTATTTAGTCTTTCCAAAGTGCTTTTACTTTTGCTTGTACTTCTGCATTTTCTAGGAATTCATCATAGGTTTCATCGATACGATCAATGACGCCATTCTTAGACAAAACAATAATATGGTTTGCTAAAGTTTGAATGAACTCGTGATCATGACTAGCAAAGATGATTGATTCTTTAAAGTTTTTCAATCCATCGTTCAAGCTTGAAATAGATTCCAAATCCAAGTGATTTGTTGGATCATCAAGTACAAGGACATTTGATTTCAAGAGCATGAGTTTTGAAAGCATGACACGCACTTTTTCTCCCCCTGACAAGACGTTTACAGGTTTGTTAACCTCATCACCAGAAAAGAGCATACGACCAAGGAAACCACGTAGGAAGGTATTGTCATCTTCTTCTTTACTTGCAAATTGACGCAACCAGTCAAGGATTGACTCTCCTCCTGCAAAAACAGCCGAGTTATCTTTTGGCAAGTAAGAACGGCTAGTAGTAACTCCCCACTTGACAGTTCCTTCATAGTCGATGTCATCCATGATTGCACGAATTAATGCAGTCGTTTGGATGTCATTTTGTCCAATAAGAGCTGTCTTATCACCTGGACGCAAGATGAAACTAATATTGTCTAGGATAGTTTCACCATCAATCTTTACAGTTAGATTTTCTACTGTCAAGAGATCATTACCAATCTCACGTTCTGCTTTAAAGTTGATAAATGGATATTTACGACTAGATGGCACAATTTCTTCTAGTTCAATCTTGTCAAGCATTTTTTTACGAGACGTTGCCTGTCTTGACTTAGAAGCGTTGGCAGAGAATCGAGCAACGAATTCTTGCAATTGTTTAATTTTTTCTTCCGCTTTGGCATTACGGTCTGCTAGCAATTTAGCAGCAAGCTCAGAAGATTCCTTCCAGAAGTCATAGTTTCCGACATAGAGTTTGATTTTTCCAAAGTCAAGGTCGGCCATGTGAGTACATACTTTGTTTAAGAAGTGGCGGTCGTGGGATACAACGATAACGGTGTTATCAAAGTCAATCAAGAAGTCTTCTAACCAAGTAATAGACTGGATATCAAGACCGTTGGTCGGCTCGTCCAAGAGAAGAACATCAGGTTTACCAAATAAGGCTTTAGCAAGGAGAACCTTCACTTTTTCACCATTGGCCAATTCGCTCATGTTTTGGTAGTGCAATTCTTCTGGAATATTTAGGTTTTGAAGTAGTTGAGATGCTTCGCTCTCTGCCTCCCAACCTCCAAGTTCGGCAAATTCACCTTCAAGTTCAGCTGCACGAACACCATCTTCATCGGAAAAATCTTCCTTCATGTAAATAGCATCTTTTTCTTTCATGATGCTATATAGTTTTTCATTTCCCATGATAACGACATCAATGACACGTTCATCTTCATAGTCAAAATGATTTTGACGGAGAACAGAGAGGCGTTCATCTGGACCAAGAGAGATGTGACCAGTTGTTGGCTCAATATCACCAGCTAAGATTTTTAAGAATGTAGACTTCCCAGCACCATTAGCACCAATTAATCCGTATGTATTTCCTTCTGTAAATTTGATGTTGACATCATCAAAAAGTTTGCGATCACTAAAACGTAGTGAAACATCAGATACTGTAAGCAATGTTTTTCTCCTATAATATGTAATACATTTATTCTACTAGAAAAGAGAGAAATATTCAAATTTTTGTTTGTCAATTTTATGTCAATTAAGTTTACAGATTTATTTACAACGAATCGGCTATTTGATTCAAATAATTTTCTGTTATTTTAACAAAAAAATGCTATAATTGAAGAGACCATTTCGAAGGAGAAAAAAATGACGAAACCTATTATTTTAACAGGAGATCGCCCAACAGGAAAACTACATATTGGACATTATGTTGGGAGTCTTAAAAATAGAGTATTGCTGCAGGAAGAAGACAAGTATGACATGTTTGTTTTTTTGGCGGACCAACAAGCCTTGACAGATCACGCCAAAGACCCTCAAACGATTGTAGAATCGATTGGGAATGTTGCCTTGGATTATTTAGCAGTTGGATTGGATCCAAGTAAATCAACTATCTTTATTCAAAGTCAAATTCCAGAGTTGGCTGAATTATCTATGTACTATATGAATTTGGTTTCACTAGCTCGTTTGGAACGGAATCCGACAGTAAAAACAGAGATTGCTCAGAAAGGATTTGGAGAAAGTATTCCGACAGGATTTTTGGTTTATCCAATTGCGCAAGCAGCAGATATTACTGCCTTCAAAGCTAATTATGTTCCTGTAGGAACAGACCAAAAACCAATGATTGAACAGACTCGTGAAATTGTTCGTTCCTTCAATAATGCTTATAATTGTGATGTATTGGTGGAACCGGAAGGTATTTATCCAGAAAATGAGAGAGCAGGACGTTTGCCTGGTCTAGATGGAAATGCCAAGATGTCTAAATCCCTTAATAATGGTATTTATCTAGCTGATGATGCGGATACCTTGCGTAAAAAAGTCATGAGCATGTATACTGATCCGGACCATATTCGAGTGGAGGATCCAGGTAAGATTGAAGGAAATATGGTTTTCCATTATCTAGATGTTTTTGGTCGTCCTGAAGATGCTCAAGACATTGCAGAGATGAAAGAACACTATCAACGTGGTGGTCTTGGCGATGTGAAGACGAAGCGTTATCTACTTGAAATACTCGAACGCGAACTTGGTCCTATTCGTGAGCGCCGTATCGAATTTGCTAAGGATATGGGGGAAGTGTACAATATGCTTCAAAAGGGTAGTGAAAAAGCTCGTGAGGTTGCAGGGCAAACTCTATCTGAAGTTAAGGGAGCAATGGGACTAAATTATTTTAAATAATAGATAAAATATGAATCGTAAAACTATCTCTTCCGTAGAATCACAGGGATAGTTTTTTTATGTTTTCTGTTATAAATATAATTGACAAATTTTCATAGAATGGTATGATAGATACAATACAAAAAGAGTCAAGCTCAAAAAGAAAGAAAAGAGGAAACTTCAATGTCTAATTGGGATACTAAATTTTTAAAAAAAGGTTTTACCTTTGATGATGTATTGCTCATTCCAGCAGAAAGTCATGTGTTGCCTAATGATGCAGATTTAACAACAAAATTGGCAGATAATCTGACTTTAAATATTCCAATTATTACAGCCGCTATGGACACAGTCACAGAAAGTCAAATGGCTATTGCCATTGCTCGTGCGGGTGGTCTTGGAGTAATCCATAAAAATATGTCTATTGCACAACAGGCAGATGAAGTTCGCAAGGTAAAACGTTCTGAAAATGGTGTCATTATTGATCCATTCTTCTTGACTCCAGAACACACGATTGCTGAAGCAGATGAACTGATGGGACGTTACCGTATCAGTGGTGTTCCAGTTGTGGAAACACTTGAAAATCGTAAATTGGTTGGTATTCTAACAAATCGAGATCTTCGCTTTATTTCAGATTACAATCAGCCAATCTCAAACCATATGACTAGTGAAAATCTTGTTACTGCCCCTGTTGGTACAGATCTTGCAACAGCTGAGAGTATTCTTCAAGAACACCGTATTGAAAAACTTCCTTTAGTTGATGAAGAAGGTCGTCTTTCTGGCTTGATTACTATTAAAGATATTGAAAAAGTGATTGAATTTCCAAATGCAGCAAAGGATGAATTTGGCCGTCTTCTAGTTGCTGGTGCGGTAGGTGTCACTTCAGATACATTTGAACGTGCCGAAGCCCTTTTTGAAGCAGGTGCTGATGCAATTGTTATTGATACTGCGCATGGTCATTCTGCAGGTGTCTTGCGTAAAATTGCTGAGATTCGTGCTCACTTCCCAGATCGTACTTTGATTGCTGGAAATATTGCAACAGCTGAGGGTGCACGCGCACTTTATGAAGCGGGTGTAGACGTTGTTAAGGTTGGTATTGGACCAGGTTCTATCTGTACAACTCGTGTGATTGCAGGTGTGGGTGTCCCACAAGTGACAGCAATCTATGATGCGGCAGCCGTTGCGCGCGAATATGGAAAAACAATTATTGCTGATGGTGGAATCAAGTATTCTGGAGATATTGTAAAAGCCCTTGCCGCAGGTGGAAATGCAGTTATGCTTGGATCAATGTTTGCTGGAACAGACGAAGCACCAGGTGAAACGGAAATCTTCCAAGGACGTAAGTTCAAGACATACCGTGGTATGGGGTCAATCGCTGCAATGAAGAAAGGTTCAAGTGATCGTTACTTCCAAGGTTCTGTCAATGAAGCGAACAAACTTGTTCCAGAAGGAATTGAAGGTCGCGTAGCCTATAAAGGCGCAGCAGCTGATATTGTCTTCCAAATGATTGGTGGTATTCGCTCTGGTATGGGTTACTGTGGTGCAGCTAACCTTAAAGAATTGCATGACAACGCTCAATTTATTGAAATGTCGGGTGCAGGTTTGAAAGAAAGCCATCCTCATGATGTACAAATCACTAATGAGGCGCCAAACTACTCTATGTAAGAAGAAAAGAACTCCTGAATTTTAGGAGTTCTTTTTGTTTACAAAGTTGTCAATGTGGGTTTACAGATACTTTACCATTTTGGATATTGAAGATACTAAGATTTTCTGGCAAATTTTGCAAGTGGTCTAAACTTGTTGTTGTGATAAAGGTTTGGATAGATTGAGAAATGGTTTCTAGTAATTTTAGTTGCCGTGTGTTGTCAAGTTCGCTCATAACATCGTCAAGTAAGAGTATAGGAGACTCATTGGTAATACTTTCCATTAGCTCGATCTCTGCCAGTTTGATAGAAAGTACAAGACTACGATGTTGACCTTGACTTCCAAAACTAGCGTCCATACCATTGATATAGAAAGAAATGTCATCTCGATGAGGGCCAACACCAGTATTCTTTTTATATAAATCTCTTGATCTACTTTTCTCTAAAGCTATTTTAAAAGAATTCGTCAACTGTTCTTCACCAGTAAAGTTGACAGATGATTGATAAGAAATCGACAACTCTTCTAATTGATTTGAAATTTCTAAGTGTTTTTTTTGACCAAATCTCTCTAAATCTTTAATGAATTTTATCCGATGTTTTATGACGCGACAACCATACTCTACCAACTGATCATCTAAGACTGAAAGAAAAGTTTCGTCAATCTTATGGCTAGATTTTAGATACGTATTTCTTTGCTTGAGTATATGGTTATAGTTTGACAGGTCTGACAAGTAGATTGGTTTAATTTGTCCCAATTCTATATCTATAAACTTTCGGCGAATGGAAGGTGCTCCTTTAATTAGCTGGAGATCTTCAGGTGCAAAGAGGACAACATTCATATGTCCGATATAGTCTGATAGGCGAGCTTGTTTTAAGTGATTGACTTTAGTCACACGCCCTTTTGGTGTTAAATCAATTTCTAGAGGGATAGAGCATGTTTTTTTCTGTAGCAAGCCAGAAAGATGAAGTTGCTCTTCATCAAAATGAATGAGATTTTTATCTGTCCGAGTACGATGACTACGTGTCAAGGCTAAGAAATAGATTGCTTCTAGAATATTGGTCTTTCCTTGCGCATTTTGGCCTAAAAAGACGTTTAATTTTGGATTAAAATCAATTTTCGTCTCTTTGTAGTTTCGAAAGGTTTTAATTGTTAAATGTTGAAGCCACATAGTTATCTTCCTGGAAAACGTGGAGCTTGTTTGACTTTAGGTGATAAAGTGTTTTTTTGTTTTTCTTTCTTTACACCTTTGTTCATCTCTTTGACAAGTTTAGCAATCCGCTCTTTTTCAATCTTATCTGCTTGATACTCTTCTTGCTCTTTTAAACTTGGCTTTGTCAAGGTGATGTCAATCTTTAAATCAGGAATGTCAATCGTATCTCCAATACGGATTTTTTTCCCACGTCTACTTTCTAACTCACCATTAAAGTAAACTTGATGATCTATTAAAAAGGATTTGATAGCACCACCGCTTTGTATAATTCCAAGCTCTTTTAGAAGGGCTTGGAGCGTAATAAATTCTTCAAATAATTTGTATTCCATAATTCACCTCAATCTTTGGTATTATACCATATTTTCCCTGAAATAGCTGAAGGAAAGTCAGTTGGAATGAAAACGGTTTTACTTTTTAAAGCTATAAAGAGAACAAGAAAAATTTTGATTTTCGTGGTATAATAGAACTCTATATGTAAGGAGGTAAGGTATGGAGTTGGTGCCTGGAATTTCAGCACATTTTATTCAATCCAAAAAGTTTAAAACAAATAAAATCACTATTCGTTTTACTGCTCCCTTATCTCTTGAGACAATAGCGGGACGCATGTTAAGTGCAAGTATGTTGGAAACTGCCAATAAAGCTTACCCAACATCTCAAGCTTTTCGCAGATATTTGGCAAGTTTGTATGGAACAGATATTTCTACGAGTGCTTATCGTAGGGGACAGGTACATATTCTTGACCTAACATTTACCTATGTGAGGGATGATTTTTTAAGTAAAAAGAATGTCTTGACTTCTCAAATTTTTGAACTGGTGAGACAGACTTTATTTGCCCCCTTAGCTCAAGATGGTGCTTTTGAGCCAGCCTTATTTGAAATTGAAAGAAAACAGTTATTGGCTAGTTTGGCTACTGATATGGATGATTCATTTTATTTTGCTCATAAGGAGTTGGATAGCTTGTTCTTCCGTGATGAGCGTCTTCAATTGAGATACAGTGATTTACGAAATCGCATTTCAAATGAGTCTCCAAAAAGTAGTTACACTTGCTTTCAAGATGCTCTGAAAAATGATCGAATTGATTTCTTTTTCTTGGGTGATTTTAATGAAGTAGAAGTGAAGGAGTGGTTGAGGTCATTCTCCTTTACTGGGCGTCAAATCGATGTCAAGCCTCAGTACCAACAACCATATTCAAATGTCCTTCGGGAAGGAATGGTTCGTAGGAATGTGGGCCAATCCGTTTTGGAATTGGCTTACCATTGTTCTACGAGCTATGGAGACAAGCATCATTTGGCCATGGTAGTAATGAATGGTCTATTAGGTGGTTTTGCTCACTCTAAGCTTTTTACAAATGTTCGGGAAAATGCTGGTCTAGCCTACACTATCTCCAGTCAATTGGATTTATTTAGTGGTCAATTGAGGATGTATGCTGGCATTGATCGGGAAAAGCGCAATCAAGCCAGAAAATTGATGAATCATCAATTACTTGAACTAAAAAAAGGTAATTTTACAGATTTGGAGATTGAACAGACCAAGGAGATGATTCGCAGAACCTTGTTGCTTGCGCAAGATAGTCAGAGCTCACTAATCGAGCGAGTTTACTTGAATAGTTTGTTAGGGAAATCTACATCAGATTTTGACAATTGGATTGAAAAATTAAATAAAGTTGATAAAGAAGCTATCTGCAAAGCAGCAAATAGTCTCCGGTTACAAGCGATATACTTTATGGAAGGAATAGAATGACACCAGTTACCTTTGAAGAAAAATACTATCCTGCTGTAAAGGAGACAGTTTATCAGACTCGTCTATCGAATGGATTGACAGTGTCTCTCCTTCCTAAGAAACAATTTAATGAAGTTTACGGAGTTGTAACAGTTCGATTTGGATCAGTAGACACAAACTTTACACTATCTGAAAAAGGTTTACAGTGTTATCCAGCTGGAATTGCACATTTTCTTGAACATAAACTATTTGAGAGAGAAAATGCTGAAGATATTATGGAGTCTTTTACACGCTTGGGAGCTGATAGCAATGCTTTTACAAGTTTTACAAAGACGAGTTATTTGTTTTCAACAATAGATCATTTATCAGAAAATTTGGATTTGCTTGAGGAGTTGGTAACAGTTGCTCATTTTACAGAAGAGTCAGTTGAGAGAGAGAGGGAAATTATCCAACAGGAACGTGAGATGTACCAAGATGATCCAGATTCGCGCCTGTTTTTTGCAACATTAGCAAATCTTTATCCCAATACTCCTCTGGCGGCAGATATTGTTGGAAGTGAAAAATCAATTAACAATATCCAGCTAAATGACTTAAAAGATAACTTTACAGCCTTTTACAAACCTGTCAATATGTCTTTGTTTTTAGTTGGTAATTTTGATGTAGATACGGTTGAGAAGTATTTTTCACAAAAGAAACTTAGAAACTTGGAAGAAATGGTAGTAAGGAAGGAGAAGCTTACTTTACAAGCTGTCAAAGAAACAGATAGCCTTCGGATGGAAGTCTCTTCACCAAAACTTGCTGTTGGAATTAGGGGAGCAGGTGAGGTGGCAGAAGAAGATTGCTACCGTTATAATGTTTTGCTAAAATTATTGTTTACGATGATGTTTGGTTGGACTTCTGAGCGATTTCAAAAGTTATATGAGACAGGGAAGTTGGATGCCTCGCTGTCCTTAGAGGTAGAAGTGAATAGCCGCTTTCATTTTGTGATGTTGACGATGGAAACGAAAGAACCTGTTTCTTTGTCGCATCAATTTCGAAAGGCTATTCGCAACTTTACGAAAGATTCAGATCTTACAGAGGAACATCTGGATCTTGTTAAGAGTGAGATGTTTGGGGAATTTTTCAGTAGTATGAACTCCTTGGAGTTTATTGCGACACAGTATGAACCAGTCGACAGAGGAGAAACTATTTTGGATTTACCAAAAATTTTACAAGAAATTACTTTAGACGATGTTCTTGAAGCAGGTCATCGTTTGATAGATGATGGTGATCTAGTTGATTTTACAATCTTTCCAGCTTAAAAGATTAAGTAACCCTAGAAAGAAGGAATGCTAAGTATGAGAAAAAAAACAATTGGTGAGGTTCTGCGTCTAGCCAGAATTAACCAGGGATTGAGTATAGAAGAACTGCAGACAAAAACGGATATTCAGATGAATTTATTAGAGGCTATGGAGGCTGATGATTTTGATCAACTTCCTAGTCCATTTTATGCTCGTTCTTTTTTGAGAAAATATGCCTGGGCGGTTGAATTGGACGAGCGAATCATTTTGGATGCCTATGATTCGGGAAGCATGATTACCTACGAAGAGGTAGATGTTGATGAAGAAGACTTGTCTGGTCGTAGACGATCAAATAAGAAAAAAACGTCTTATCTCCCCTTGTTTTATTTCGTTCTATTTGCTTTGTCGATTTTAATTTTTGTGACTTATTATGTTTGGAATTATATCCAGACTCAACCAACGCGTCCTTCTTCGCCTAATTATAGTATTGTGAGCTCAACTAGTTCCACAACTTCAACTAGTTCATCTTCTAGTAGTCAGACGTCTAGCTCGTCTTCTACTACGGAATCAACTATTACAGTGTCAGGCGAAGGAAACCGCATTGAAGCTCGGTATAAAACGAGTAAGGAAACAGCTACGGTTCAGCTGGCAGTTTCGGATGTAACTAGCTGGGTTAGTGTTTCAGGAAGCGAGCTAGAGGGTGGTGTGACACTATCTGCAGACAATAAAAATGCAAAAACAACAGTTTCAACTAAGAATCCCGTTACTATCACCTTAGGTGTAGTGAAGGGAGTTACTGTGACTGTAGATAATCAAACAGTTGATACTTCCAAGTTGACGACTCAGACTGGAACTGTAACACTTACATTCACTACAGACTAAGGAAGAAACAATGAAAAAAGAACAAATCCCTAATGTATTAACAATTGGTAGAATTCTCTTTATACCTCTCTTTATTCTTATTTTGACTTTTGGCCATTCACAAGGCAGTCACTTGCTGGCAGCAATCATCTTTGCAGTTGCTAGTATAACGGATTATCTTGATGGCTATCTTGCTCGAAAATGGAATGTAGTCAGCAACTTTGGAAAGTTTGCAGATCCGATGGCCGATAAGCTGTTGGTTATGTCAGCTTTTATCATGTTGATTGAGTTAGGTATGGCTCCAGCTTGGGTTGTTGCTATTATCATCTGTCGTGAACTTGCGGTGACAGGCTTGCGTTTGTTGCTTGTTGAGACGGGAGGGACAGTTCTAGCAGCAGCGATGCCAGGGAAAATTAAGACCTTTAGTCAAATGTTTGCCATTATCTTTTTGCTCTTACATTGGAATTTAATTGGTCAACTGTTGCTTTATATAGCTTTATTTTTCACTATCTACTCTGGTTATGATTATTTCAAGGGTAGCGCTCATGTATTCAAAGGGACATTTGGTTCGAAATGAAATCAATTATTGAAGTAAAAGATCTGTCTTTTCGTTATAAGGAAGACCAAGATTATTATGATGTTAATAATGTCTCGTTTCACGTGAAACGGGGAGAATGGCTTTCGATTGTAGGCCATAATGGGAGTGGGAAATCGACAACTATCCGTTTGATTGATGGCTTGCTTGAAGCAGAGTCTGGGGAAATCTGGATAGATGGCCAATTGCTGTCCTCTGAGAATGTTTGGGACTTGCGTCGTCAAATTGGTATGGTTTTTCAAAATCCAGATAACCAATTTGTAGGGGCGACTGTTGAAGATGATGTTGCCTTTGGCCTAGAAAATCAGGGACTTCCTCGTGAAGAAATGAAAAAGAGAGTGGCTGAATCTTTGGAGTTGGTAGGTATGCTGGACTTTAAGAAGAGAGAACCAGCTCGTTTGTCTGGTGGACAAAAACAACGGGTGGCTATTGCAGGAGTTGTTGCCTTGAGACCAGCTATTTTGATTCTGGACGAGGCTACAAGTATGTTGGATCCTGAGGGACGCAGAGAACTGATTCAGACAGTTCAAGAGATTCGAAAATACCACCAGATGACAGTCGTCTCCATTACGCACGATTTGGAAGAAGTTGCGATGAGTGATCGTGTCTTGGTCATGAAAAAAGGCCAAGTGGAGTCAACCAGCAACCCAAGAGAACTTTTTTCTCGGGATGACCTTGACCAGATAGGGTTAGATGAGCCTTTTACTAATCAATTGAGAGAATCTTTGAGAGAGACTGGTTATCAGTTGCCGGATGGATATTTGACAGAAGGAGAGCTAGAGGACAAGTTATGGGAATTACTCTAGAAAATGTGAGCTTTACCTATCAAGAGGGGACTCCCCTATCTTCATCAGCTTTGACTGATGTTTCCTTGACGATTGAGGATGGTTCCTATACAGCTTTAGTAGGACACACGGGTAGTGGGAAATCAACGATTTTACAGCTTTTAAATGGCCTATTGGTACCAAGTAAGGGTTCTGTTCGAGTTTTCGATACTGTCATTACTCCTATATCAACCAATAAAGAAATTCGCCAGATTCGAAAGCAAGTCGGTCTAGTGTTTCAATTTGCTGAAAATCAGATTTTTGAAGAGACTGTTTTGAAAGATGTTGCATTTGGACCGCAAAATTTTGGAGTTTCTGAGGAAGAGGCCAAGAAAATTGCGCGTGAAAAGTTAGCCTTGGTAGGCATCAATGAGTCACTCTTTGAGCGCAGTCCTTTTGAACTTTCGGGTGGCCAGATGAGACGTGTGGCTATAGCAGGTATGCTAGCCATGGAGCCAACTGTCTTGGTTTTGGATGAGCCAACAGCAGGGCTAGATCCTTTGGGCAGAAAAGAATTGATGACCTTGTTTAAAAAACTTCACCTTACTGGAATGACAATCGTTCTGGTAACGCATTTGATGGATGATGTAGCTGAGTATGCTGATCAGGTCTACGTTATGGAAAAGGGGAGCTTAGTCAAAAGTGGTAAACCGAGCGAAGTTTTCCAAGATGTAGCCTTTATGGAAAATGTGCAGTTAGGTGTGCCTAAAATCACAGCCTTTTGCAAACGTTTGGCAGATAGGGGTGTAGCTTTTAAAAAACTGCCAATCAAGATAGAGGAGTTTAAGGAGTCGCTAAATGGATAGTATGATTTTAGGACGTTATATACCAGGGGATTCCATCATTCATCGCTTGGATCCACGTAGTAAATTGCTTGCCATGATCCTGCTGATTTTGATTGTATTTTGGGCCAATAATCCCCTCGCTAATCTCATTCTGTTTGTAGCGACAGGTATATTTATCGCTTTGTCGGGCGTCTCCCTCTCATTTTTCATTCAGGGATTAAAATCCATGTTCTTCCTGATTGCTTTTACAACTCTTTTTCAGCTCTTTTTCATTTCAAGTGGAAATGTCCTATTTGAGTTTTCTTTTATAAGAATAACGGATTATGCTTTGCAACAAGCTGGAATCATTTTCTGTCGTTTTGTGTTGATTATTTTCTTTTCAACTTTGCTAACTTTAACGACCATGCCTTTGAGTCTGGCAGCTGCAGTTGAAGCTCTTTTAGCACCGCTGAAACGCGTGAAAGTTCCCGTTCATGAAATTGGTCTCATGTTATCAATGAGTTTGCGTTTTGTTCCAACCTTGATGGATGACACGACGAGAATTATGAATGCTCAAAAAGCTCGTGGAGTTGACTTTGGCGAAGGTAGCATCGTTCAAAAAGTAAAGGCTATGATTCCAATTTTAATTCCTCTTTTTGCTACGAGCTTAAAGCGTGCAGATTCATTGGCAATTGCCATGGAAGCGCGTGGTTATCAGGGAGGAAAGGGTAGAAGTCAGTATAGACAATTGAGATGGAGTCAAAAGGATACACTGGCGATTCTTGTGATTCTGGTGCTGGGATGTCTCTTATTTTTCTTAAAATCTTAGTGGATTCGTAAGATTGATAAAAAATCACAGTAGTAGATCTTTAGTAAAAAGGTAGGAATATGAACCGTTTTAAAAAATCAAAATATCTAATCATCGTTTTTGTCACAGTTCTCGCAGTTTCTGTACTATTAGTGACAACCTATTCAAGTGCTATTGTGACAAAACTAGGAGATGGCATTTCCTTAGTAGATAGAATTGTTCAAAAACCTTTTCAGTGGTTTGATGCTTTCAAATCGGATTTGGGACATTTGACGCAGACCTACAATGAAAACGAGAGTCTAAAAAAACAACTCTATCAATTAGAGGTGGAGTCTAATCAATCAGAACGTTTAAAAACAGAAAATGAACAACTACGTCAGTTGCTAGAGATGAAGTCAAAATTGCAGGCTACAAAAACCCTAGCAGCAGATGTGATTATGCGTGCTCCAGTATCTTGGAAGCAAGAGTTAACAATTGATGCGGGAAGTTCAAAAGGAGCTTCTGAAAATATGTTGGTCATTGCAAACGGTGGCTTGGTTGGTAGTGTTTCAAAGGTGGAAGATCATTCAACAACTGTCAATCTTTTAACCAACGCTGAAAACACGGATAAGATTTCTGTTAAAATCCAACATGGTTCTACTGAAATATACGGAATCATCGTTGGTTATGACAAGGAAACTGAACTGCTTAAAATTAGCCAATTAAATAGTAATAGTGACATCAGTGCTGGAGACAAGGTGACTACAGGTGGGCTAGGAAACTTTAATGTCAAAGATATTCCTGTTGGAGAGATTGTTGGTACAACGCACAGCAGTGACTATCTAACACGAGAGGTAACTGTAAAGTTAAGTGCTGATATCAAAGATCTTCATGTGGTAGAGTTAGTGGGGAATTAGCAATGAGAATGTTAAAACAAGTTGGTATTTTCTTTTTACTCCCTTTTGTTGTGCTAATTGATGCTCATATTGGACAACTGGTGGGATCCTTTTTCCCCCACTTTCATTTAGCCAGTCATTTTCTATTTTTGTTTCTCTTATTTGAGACAATCGAAGTATCGGAATATCTCTACCTAGCCTATTGTTTTATAGTGGGTTTGGTTTACGATATCTATTTTTTCCACTTGATTGGAATTGCCACGCTTTTGTTTATCTTGATAGGTGCTTCGCTCCACAAGTTTAACAGCGTGATTTTAACAAATCGTTGGACAAGGATGTTGACCATTATTGTGATCAGTTTTCTGTTTGATATGGGGAGCTATCTTTTGGCTCTTGCCGTGGGACTGACTGTAGATTCCATGCCGATATTCATCGTCTATAGCCTTGTCCCATCAATGATTCTGAACTTCTTATGGATTGTCATTTTTCAATTTATTTTTGAAAAAATTTATCTATAAGAAAGAAATATAAATGTAACAAAGGCGTAATATTTATTATGTCTTTTTTTGGTATACTAGTAATGTCTCAAATAGAAGGAGTATCGACAGAATATGAAGAAAAAAATCTTAGCGTCACTTTTGTTAAGTACAGTATTGGTCTCACAAACAGCAGTATTGACAACTGTTCGTGCAGAAACAACTGATGAAAAAATTGCTGCTCAAGATAATAAAATTAGCAGTTTAACAGCGCAACAACAAGAAGCTCAAAAGCAAGTGGATGAAATCCAAGGTCAAGTTTCAACAATTCAAGCAGAGCAAGCAAGCTTGCAAGCCGAAAACGAAAAATTACAGGCTGAATCTAAAAAACTTGAAGGAGAAATTACAGAGCTTTCTAAAAATATCGTGGCTCGTAATGCTTCTTTAGAAAAACAAGCACGTAGCGCACAGACAAATGGAGCTGCGACTAGCTACATTAATACAATTGTAAACTCAAAATCAATCACAGAAGCCATTTCGCGTGTTGCTGCAATGAGCGAGATTGTATCGGCTAACAACAAAATGTTGGAGCAACAAAAGGCTGATAAAAAAGCAATTTCTGATAAACAAGTAGCCAATAATGAAGCAATTAATACAGTTATTGCGAACCAACAAAAACTGGCTGATGATGCGCAGGCATTGACAACTAAGCAAGCTGAGTTGAAGGTTGCAGAGTTGAATCTTGCTGCTGAGAAAGCTACTGCAGAAGGTGAGAAAGCTAGTTTGCTAGAGCAGAAAGCAGCAGCAGAGGCAGAAGCACGTGCTGCAGCAGAAGCAGAAGTAGCTTACAGAGCACGTCAAACAAGCCAACAGCAATCAGTTGTTGCTTCTGGAAACACAAGTTTCTCAGCTCAAGTACAAGCAACATCAACAACTGACGAGGAGGATTCAAGCTACACTCCGGCACCTGCGCCAGCGCCTGCTAGACAACGTCCAACGTACAGCTCAAATGCTTCAAGTTATCCAACTGGTGAATGTACTTGGGGAGCTAAAACATTGGCACCTTGGGCTGGAGATTACTGGGGAAACGGAGCTCAGTGGGCAACAAGTGCAGCCGCAGCAGGATTCCGTACAGGATCAACTCCACAAGTTGGTGCGATTGCATGTTGGAATGATGGTGGTTATGGACACGTAGCGGTTGTTACAGCAGTTTCATCATCAACTCGTATTCAAGTATCAGAATCAAACTACGGTGGAGATCGTACAATCGGAAACAAACGTGGATGGTTCAACCCAACTACAACTTCTGAAGGGTACGTAACATACATCTATCCAAACTAATGTATAAAACGAAGAGACTCAATCGAGTCTCTTTTAATGTTTTTATCCGAAAGTCCTACTAAAATTCTACTAAATAGCTTGAAAATACTGTTGAAATATGATAAAATAAAACCTGTCGTGTAAACGATAATACTCATTCTTGATGAATTGTGAAACTGTTGCCCCTGGGTCGTTTTGCAAGTTGAAATCGAGAAGAGGAAAAAACAAAAAGGAGAAATACTCATGGCAGTAATTTCAATGAAACAACTTCTTGAGGCTGGTGTACACTTTGGTCACCAAACTCGTCGCTGGAACCCTAAGATGGCTAAGTACATCTTCACTGAGCGTAATGGAATCCACGTTATCGACTTGCAACAAACTGTAAAATACGCTGACCAAGCATACGACTTTATGCGTGACGCAGCAGCTAACGATGCAGTTGTATTGTTTGTTGGTACTAAAAAACAAGCTGCTGACGCTGTTAAAGAAGAAGCAGAACGTTCAGGTCAATACTACATCAACCACCGTTGGTTGGGTGGAACTCTTACTAACTGGGGAACTATCCAAAAACGTATTGCTCGTTTGAAAGAAATCAAACGTATGGAAGAAGAAGGAATCTTCGACGTTCTTCCTAAGAAAGAAGTTGCACTTCTTAACAAACAACGTGCACGTCTTGAAAAATTCTTGGGTGGTATCGAAGACATGCCTCGTATCCCAGATGTAATGTATGTAGTTGACCCACATAAAGAGCAAATCGCTGTTAAAGAAGCTAAAAAATTGGGAATCCCAGTTGTAGCGATGGTTGACACAAACACTGATCCAGACGATATCGATGTAATTATCCCAGCTAACGATGACGCTATCCGTGCAGTTAAGTTGATCACAGCTAAATTGGCTGACGCTATCATCGAAGGACGTCAAGGTGAAGATGCAGCAGCAGTTGAAGCAGAATTTGCAGCTTCAGAAGCTCAAGCTGACTCAATCGAAGAAATCGTTGAAGTTGTAGAAGGCGACAACGCTTAATTCATATAAATAGTAATTACCTAGGAGGGCGGGGCGTAGCCCGGCTCTCCTATTTTTAAAAAATATAGGAGAATCAAAATGGCAGAAATTACAGCTAAACTTGTAAAAGAGTTGCGTGAAAAATCTGGTGCCGGTGTTATGGACGCTAAAAAAGCGCTTGTAGAAACAGACGGCGATATCGAAAAAGCGATTGAATTGCTTCGTGAAAAAGGTATGGCGAAAGCAGCTAAGAAAGCTGACCGCGTTGCTGCAGAAGGTTTGACAGGTGTTTATGTTAACGGTAACGTTGCAGCAGTAATTGAAGTAAACGCTGAAACTGACTTCGTTGCGAAAAACGCTCAATTCGTTGACTTGGTTAATGCTACAGCTAAAGTAATTGCTGAAGGAAAACCAGCTAACAACGAAGAGGCACTTGCTTTGACAATGCCTTCAGGTGAAACTCTTGAAGCAGCTTATGTGTCTGCAACTGCAACTATCGGGGAAAAAATCTCATTCCGTCGTTTTGCTTTGATCGAAAAAACAGATGCACAACACTTTGGAGCTTACCAACACAATGGTGGTCGTATCGGTGTTATCTCAGTTATCGAAGGTGGAGACGAAGCTCTTGCTAAACAATTGTCAATGCACATCGCAGCGATGAAACCAACAGTTCTTTCATACAAAGAATTGGATGCTCAATTCGTTAAAGATGAGTTGGCACAATTGAACCACGTAATCGACCAAGATAACGAAAGCCGTGCAATGGTTAACAAACCAGCCCTTCCACACTTAAAATATGGATCGAAAGCACAATTGACTGAAGAAGTAATTGCTCAAGCTGAAGCTGACATCAAAGCTGAGTTGGCTGCAGAAGGCAAACCAGAAAAAATCTGGGACAAAATCATCCCAGGTAAAATGGATCGCTTCATGCTTGACAACACTAAAGTTGACCAAGCTTACACACTTCTTGCCCAAGTCTACATCATGGACGATAGCAAGACAGTTGAAGCATACCTTGATTCAGTTAACGCTTCAGTAGTTGAGTTCGCTCGCTTTGAAGTTGGTGAAGGAATTGAGAAAGCTGCGAACGACTTCGAAGCAGAAGTTGCAGCTACAATGGCAGCAGCCTTGAATAACTAATGATAAAAAAGGAAGCAATTTGCTTCCTTTTTCTTTTGCTGTAGAGAACTTAGATTTTTCTTTAAATTGGACAAAGAAAAAGCCCTATAATAAGGGCTAAGTGCATTTAGGAGACTACACTTCGAATTCGTAGAGTGCTGTAGACAAATAACGTTCGCCGTTATCTGGTGCTAAAGCAAGGATCTTCTTACCTGTGCCTAATTTTTTTGCAACTTCAATTGCCCCGTAAATCGCTGCGGCTGAAGAAATCCCAACAAGGAAGCCTTCTTTTCCACCAATTTCACGTCCAAGTGCTAGAGCATCATCTGACGTTACGCGGACGATACCATCATAGGCCTTTGTATCAAGTGTATCAGGAATAAATCCAGCTGAGATACCTTGAATTTTGTGAGGTCCTGGTTTTTCACCAGACAAAATCGCAGATTCATCAGCTTCAACCGCAAAAACCTGAATGTTAGGATTGACAGCTTTTAGTGCATGTGAAACGCCAGAAATCGTTCCACCAGTACCGACACCACCCACAAAAGCATCTAGTCCATCAGAACCAAAAGCAGCCAGTATTTCAGCTCCTGTTGTTCTTTCGTGTACTTCTGGGTTAGCTGGATTATTAAATTGGAGTGGAAGGAAGCCGTCACGTTCAGCGGCGATTTCCTGAGCTTTGGCAATAGCCCCTTTCATTCCTTCACTACCAGGAGTAAGGACGAGTTCAGCACCATAGGCTTGGATAATCTTACGTCGTTCCACGCTCATCGTTTCAGGCATGACGATAACAACTTTATATCCTTTAGCAGCACCTACCCATGAAAGACCGATACCAGTGTTTCCACTCGTTGCTTCAACAATGGTAGCACCCGGTTTTAGAATACCATCTTGTTCCGCTTTTTCAATCATGCTAAGGGCAATACGGTCTTTTACTGACGATCCAGGGTTAAAAGCTTCTAGTTTAACATAGACGTCTGCAGCACCCTCTGGAACAATGTTGTTAAGTTTGACAATCGGTGTTTGTCCAATAAGTTCAGTGATATTGTTATAAATAGCCATAGATATACCTCTTTGTATAAGATGATACTAGTATAACGCGCTTAAGGCTATTTGTAAAATAAAGAAATCCTATCAAAGTGATAGGATTTCTTTATATCAAAGGTCTAAGCTGTAAATCTGCGAATAAATTTAGTAGGTGCTATCTATATTTTTATTTACACTAAGTTTACAGGAACTTCAACTTCTCGTAAACCTTGATCTGTTAAAGCAACCTTTCCATTAAAAAACTCCACAAGAGCAGCCTTGATATTTTCTTTCTCTTCCTTGTCAACATAAATCATCGTATCGACTTGATCTGTAAAGATTGTATCCAGCTCCATGAGATGATGGTCTCTAAGAAAATTGCCATATTCTTGATACTGAGCATAAGACATTTGAATGGCTATACCAGCCTGCTCTTTGATTTCAATAATGCCAATTTCTTTGACAGCTAAGGCCACACTACCTGCATAAGCACGAATCAAACCGCCAGCACCTAGCTTAATTCCTCCAAAGTAGCGGGTAACTACTACACAGACATTGGTAAGATTATGATTTTCTAAGACACCGAGCATAGGGACTCCAGCAGTACCACTAGGCTCACCGTCATCACTCGTACGCTTAATCTCACTTCGTTCCCCTACAATAAAAGCTGAGCAGTTATGGGTAGCTTTGTAGTGTTCTTTTTTGACGGCAGTGATGAAATCACGCGCCTCTTCTTCACTATAGACACGCTTTGTATGACAGATAAAGCGGGATTTTTTGATTTCTTCTTGGACTTGCCCGTCCTCTTTAATTGTTCTAAATTCCATGATTTAATTGTACTAAAAAAACACCTAAAGCGCTAGATTTTTACGAATAAAGAAGTATGAAAGTAAATCCAAATTATCTCGGTCGCTTGTTTACTGAGAAAGAATTAACTAAAGAAGAACGTCAGATGGCCGTGAAACTGCCAGCAATGAGAAAAGAGAAGGGAAAACTTTTCTGTCAACGTTGTAATAGTAGCATTCTAGAAGAATGGTATTTGCCTGTTGGTGCTTACTACTGCAGGGAGTGCTTGCTGATGAAGCGAGTCAGGAGTGATCAAGCTTTATACTATTTTCCGCAGGAAGATTTTCCTAAGCAAGATGTTCTCAAATGGCGTGGTCAGTTAACACCTTTTCAGGAAAAAGTGTCAGAGGGACTTCTTCAAGCGGTAGACAAGCAAGAGCCAACCTTGGTTCACGCTGTAACAGGAGCGGGAAAGACAGAGATGATTTATCAAGTTGTGGCTAAAGTGATTGATGAAGGTGGTGCAGTTTGTTTAGCCAGCCCTCGAATAGATGTTTGCTTGGAGTTATATAAGCGACTGCAGAATGACTTTGCTTGTGAGATAGCACTACTTCATGGTGAGTCAGAACCCTATTTTCGAACACCACTAGTTGTTGCAACGACGCATCAGTTATTAAAATTCTATCATGCCTTTGATTTATTGATAGTAGATGAAGTAGATGCCTTTCCTTATGTTGACAACCCTATACTTTACTACGCTGTAAACCAATGTGTAAAGAAAGATGGGTTAAGGATATTCCTTACAGCAACTTCTACAGATGAGTTAGATAAGAAGGTTCGCACAGGAAAATTAAAACGGTTGAGCTTGCCAAGACGATTTCATGGAAATCCATTGATTATTCCAAAGCCAGTTTGGTTATCGGATTTTAATCGTTATTTAGATAAGAGTCAGTTGTCACCAAAGTTAAAGATCTCTATTCAGAAGCAGAGAAGAACAGGTTATCCCTTGTTAATCTTTGCATCAGAAATTAAAAAAGGCGAGAAACTAAAAGAAATCTTGCAGGTGTATTTTCCAGATGAGAAAATTGGTTTTGTGTCTTCTGTGACAGAAGACCGATTAGAGCAGGTGCAAGCTTTTCGAGATGGAGAACTAACAATACTGATCAGTACGACAATATTGGAACGCGGAGTTACCTTCCCTTGTGTGGATGTTTTCGTAGTAGAAGCTAATCATCGTCTCTTTACCAAGTCTAGCTTGATTCAGATTGGTGGGCGAGTTGGGCGTAGTATGGACAGACCAACTGGTGAGTTGCTCTTCTTTCATGATGGATTAAATACTTCCATCAAAAAGGCAATCAAGGAAATCAAGCAGATGAACAAGGAGGCGGGATTATGAATTGTTTATTATGTGGCCAGTCAACAAAGAGTGACTTGACATTTAGTCACCTCTTACTGTTTAAGAATGAGCACAACTATCTTTGCTCAGCTTGTGATTCTACTTTTGAGAAGATTGGTGAAGACCATTGTCCAAACTGCATGAAAAGAGGGTTGTCAACAACGTGTCAAGATTGTAAACTTTGGTGTGAAGATGGGATTCAAGTTGATCATAAAGCAATCTTCACCTATAATCAAGCTATGAAAGACTTCTTTAGTCGATATAAGTTTGATGGGGATTTTCTGCTTAGAAAGGTTTTTACTCCTGTACTTGCGGATGAGTTGAAAAAGTATAGAGACTATGAATTTGTGGTAATTCCCCTAAGTCCTGAAAGATTGCTTGAGAGGGGATTTAATCAGGTTGAAGGTTTGGTTGAGGCAGCAGGATTTTCCTTTCAAGATTTACTAGGGAAAAGAGAAGAGAAGGCTAGTTCTTCTAAGAATCGCTCAGAACGATTAGCTACTGAAATTCCCTTTTATATTAAAACGGAAGCCCCTCTTCCTAAGAAGATTTTGGTTATTGATGACATCTATACGACAGGGGCGACTATCAATCGTGTGAAGCGACTGTTTGAAGAGGCAGGTGTTTTGGGAGTCAAAACTTTTTCCCTTGTAAGATAGGGAAAAAATTTGCAAAATGAAAATGAAAGCGTTATAATATAGTCAGAAAAATAAAAATGTTTAGAAAGAAGGTACTTATATGATTAAATATAGTATCCGTGGTGAAAACCTAGAAGTAACAGAAGCAATTCGCAATTATGTAGTTTCTAAACTCGAAAAGATCGAAAAATATTTTCAACCTGAACAAGAGTTGGATGCACGTGTCAACTTGAAAGTTTACCGTGAAAAAACAGCAAAAGTTGAAGTAACAATTCCACTTGGATCAATTACCCTTCGTGCAGAAGATATTTCTCAAGATATGTATGGTTCTATCGATCTTGTAACAGATAAAATTGAACGCCAGATTCGAAAAAATAAAACAAAAATCGAACGCAAGAATAAAAATAAGGTTGCAACAAGCCAACTCTTTACAGATGCTCTAGTTGAAGATGCAAATGTTGTGCAGCCAAAAGTGGTTCGTTCAAAACAAATTGATTTAAAACCAATGGATTTGGAAGAAGCTCTTCTTCAAATGGACTTGTTGGGACATGATTTCTTTATCTATGTAGATGTAGAAGATCAAACAACAAATGTTTTGTATCGCCGCGAAGATGGTGAAGTTGGTTTGCTAGAAGTTAAGGAATCATAAGATCTTGACAACTATGTAAAAGTGGTTTACACAATTGTAAACCACTTTTGTATTGCACCATTATAAGAGGTATAAATGGAGGTAGTTATGAGAGACGTGGTGATTGTTTCGGCAGTGCGGACTCCTATAGGCTCCTTTGGAGGAAGCTTGAAGAATGTTTCAGCTGTTGATTTGGGATCTTTGGTAATTAAGAGTGCTTTGGAAAAAGCCAATATTAAACCAGAGCAAGTAGACGAAGTGATTATGGGGAATGTCCTTGGCGCTGGTTTAGGACAAAATGTGGCTCGCCAAATGAGCATTCATGCGGGACTTTCTGAGTTTACACCAGCCTTTACCATCAATAAGGTTTGTGGTTCTGGGTTGAAGGCAGTGCAGTTGGCTGCTCAAGCGATTCGATGTGGCGATGCAGATATTATCGTAGCTGGTGGCGCAGAAAACATGAGTCAGGCACCATATGTTTTGCCAAGCTTCCGTTGGGGTGGCCGTATGGGAGATTCAAAAGTGGTAGATACCATGATTAAGGACGGTTTGTCTGATGCTTTTAACGAATACCATATGGGGATCACAGCTGAGAATGTGGCTGAAGAATATGGTATTAGCCGGGATGAACAAGATGCTCTTGCTTTGGAATCACAAAAACGAGCAGTGGCGGCTATAGAATCTGGACGCTTTAAGAAAGAGATTGTTCCAGTGGTCATTCCTCAACGCAAAGGTGATTCTATCGTTTTTGATACAGATGAATTTCCTAGAAAAGATGCCAGCTTGGAGAGCTTGTCTAAGCTAGGTTCTGTTTTCAAAAAAGACGGTTCTGTCACAGCGGGAAATGCTTCAGGTATCAATGACGGGGCAGCAGCTGTCTTGGTCATGAGTGCTGAAAAAGCTGAAGAATTAGGACTTCCAGTGATTGCTCGCATTCGCTCGTATGCAAGTGTAGGTTTGGATCCTAGGATGATGGGATGTGGACCGATTTATGCGACTCGCAAAGCTCTTGAAAAAGGCAATTTGACAGTTGATGATCTTGACTTGATCGAGTCAAATGAAGCCTTTGCTGCTCAGGCTTGTGCGGTTGGGAAAACACTTGGATTTAACACAGATATTGTCAACGTCAATGGTGGCGCCATTGCTCTTGGTCACCCAATTGGAGCTTCAGGCTGCCGTATCCTAGTGACTCTGGTACATGAGATGATGAAACGTGATGCCAAAACTGGTTTAGCAACTCTCTGTATCGGGGGAGGGATGGGAACAGCCCTCATCGTTGAACGTTAGATGGTAGTAATCTTAGTGCAGGAGGATAATGAGCTTATTCTCCTTTTTGCATTAAAACCATAAAAAAATCAATAAGGAAAAGGAGGCTTACCACTTTTTAAAGGTCGCTTTTTAAGGGCATTTGTGATATAATAATGCGCAAGAGGTTTAGAATGAAAAAAAATAATTTAACCCCGATTTCTGCGGTTCTACTAGGGATTGCAACTTTCGGAACCTTAACAATGCTGATTATTTTTTCACAAAAAAATGTTGTAACAATCAGTTCCTTGTTTTTATTTGTACTTCTTTATCTGCTTTTATTCATCTGGCAAAAAAAACAGTATGAAAAGAGCGAAATTGAACAAATCCAATACGTAAACCATCAAGCGGAAGATAGTTTGAACACGTTGCTCGATCAAATGCCAGTTGGTGTTCTGAAGTTAGATTTATCCAGTGGCGAAGTCGAATGGTTTAATCCTTATGCTGAGTTGATTTTGACGACTGAAGAAGGCGAAATTGATGTTGACTTGATTCAAACCATTATCAAAGCTTCTGTTGGGAACCCTGGTTCTTATGCTACCTTGGGCGAAACACGATATGCTGTTCATATGGATAAGGCCTCAGGTGTTTTGTATTTCTTTGATGTTTCTGGGGAGTACGAAGCAACTGTCGAATTGGTAACCAGTCGACCAGTGATTGGGGTTATCTCGGTAGACAACTACGATGATCTAGAAGATGCAACCTCCGACTCCGATATTAGTCATATCAATAGCTTTGTGGCAAATTTTGTTTCAGAATTTGCTAGTAAGTATGCTATGTTTTCTCGGCGTGTAGGTATGGACCGCTTTTATTTATTTACTGATTACACAGTTCTTGAGGGCTTGATGAATGATAAATTCTCTGTGATTGATGCCTTTCGTGAGGAGGCAAAACAGAGACAGCTGCCATTGACCTTGAGCATGGGCTTTTCTTATGGTGATGGAAATCATGATGAGATAGGGAAAGTTGCTTTAAGAAACTTGAACTTAGCTGAGGTTCGTGGTGGGGACCAGGTGGTTGTCAAGGAAAATGATGAAACCAAGAATCCAGTCTACTTTGGTGGTGGTTCCGCAGCTTCTGTTAAGAGAACAAGAACACGTACGAGAGCGATGATGACAGCTATTTCAGATAAGATTCGCAGTGTGGATCAGGTATTTGTAGTTGGTCATAAGAATCTGGATATGGATGCCTTGGGGTCTGCGGTTGGCATGCAGTTGTTTGCGAGCAATATCACTGAAAATAGCTATGCAGTCTACGATGCAGACCAGATGTCGCCAGATATCGAGCGGGCTATCAACTTTTTGGAAAAAGAGGGTGTTACCAAGCTCTTGCCGCTGTCTGATGCGATGAGGCTGGTTACCAAGCGCTCTTTGTTGATTCTAGTGGATCATTCGAAGACAGCTTTGACCTTATCCAAAGGTTTTTATGATCTATTCACTCAAACTATTGTCATTGACCATCATCGACGTGATCAGGATTTTCCAGAGAATGCAGTCATCACCTATATCGAAAGTGGAGCAAGTAGTGCCAGTGAGTTGGTCACAGAATTGATTCAGTTCCAAAATTCTAAGAAAAATCGTTTGAGTCGTATGCAGGCTAGTGTACTGATGGCTGGAATGATGTTGGATACCAAAAACTTTACGTCACGAGTAACGAGTAGAACCTTTGATGTAGCTAGCTACCTCAGAACACGTGGAAGCGATAGTATTGCTATTCAGGAGATTGCTGCGACAGATTTTGAAGAGTATCGTGAGGTAAATGAACTCATTTTACAAGGTCGTAAGTTAGGTTCAGATATCTTGATTGCCCAAGCTAAGGACTCAACGACTTATGACACAGTTGTTATCAGTAAGGCTGCTGATGCTATGCTGGCTATGTCTGGCATTGAAGCCAGCTTCGTTCTAGCGAAAAATACACAAGGATTTATCTCAATCTCGGCTCGAAGCCGTAGTAAAATCAATGTGCAACGGATTATGGAAGAACTGGGCGGTGGTGGTCACTTTAACCTAGCTGCTGCGCAGATTAAGGATATGAGTCTATCAGAAGTTGGAGAAAAATTGACTCAACTAATCTTGGATGAACTAAAAGAAAAGGAGAAAGAAGAATGAAAGTAATCTTTTTAGCAGATGTCAAAGGAAAAGGGAAAAAAGGCGAAATCAAGGAAGTGCCAACTGGCTACGCCCAAAACTTCTTGATTAAAAAGAATTTGGCTAAGGAAGCGACTGCTCAGGCAATCGGTGAATTGCGTGGAAAACAGAAGTCTGAAGAAAAGGCTCATGCAGAGATGTTAGCAGAGGCAAGAGCCATCAAGGCCAAACTTGAAGCAGAAGAGACTGTCGTAGAGTTTGTTGAAAAAGTTGGACCAGATGGCCGTACCTTTGGATCCATCACCAACAAGAAAATTGCAGAAGAATTGCAAAAGCAGTTTGGTATCAATATTGACAAGCGTCATATTCAAGTAAAGGCACCAATTCGAGCAGTAGGTTTGATTGATGTACCAGTGAAAATCTACCAAGATGTTACAAGTGTCATCAATCTTCGTGTAAAAGAAGGGTAAGTTTACAACTTCTTGACAAGATTGTAAAAGGAAGGAAAGTCGGATGGCAGAAGTAGAGGAACTGCGAGTTCAACCTCAGGATATTTTGGCCGAACAATCTGTTTTGGGGGCTATTTTTATAGATGAGAGCAAGCTCGTTTTTGTCCGAGAATACATTGATTATCGAGACTTCTTTAAGTATGCTCATCGGTTGATTTTCCAAGCGATGGTAGACTTGTCGGATCGTGGAGAGGCGATTGATGCGACGACAGTTCGAACGATTTTGGATAACCAAGGGGATCTCCAAAATATTGGTGGCTTGTCCTATCTTGTTGAAATTGTCAACTCTGTACCAACTTCAGCTAACGCGGAGTATTATGCTAAAATCGTTGCAGAAAAGGCTATGCTACGTCGCTTGATTTCCAAGTTGACAGACTCTGTCAACCAAGCCTATGAGGCTTCTAAGCCTGTAGATGAAATCATTGCTCAAGCTGAAAGGGGACTCATTGATGTTAGCGAAAATGCCAATCGTAGTGGTTTCAAGAACATCCGTGATATTCTAAATATCAACTTTGGGAACCTAGAAGTTCGGTCACAACAAACAACGGATATCACTGGTATTGCAACGGGCTACCGTGATTTGGATCATATGACGACAGGTCTCCATGAGGAGGAACTGATTATTATCGCAGCTCGTCCTGCGGTCGGTAAAACAGCCTTTGCCTTGAACATTGCTCAGAACATCGGGACTAAGTTGGACAAGACTGTAGCTATCTTTTCACTGGAAATGGGTGCGGAAAGTCTAGTAGATCGTATGTTGGCGGCCGAAGGCTTGGTGGAGTCCCATTCTATCCGTACGGGTCAATTGACTGATGAGGAATGGCAAAAGTATACCATTGCCCAAGGGAATCTGGCCAACGCGAGTATCTATATCGATGATACACCAGGGATTCGGATTACGGAAATTCGTTCGCGCTCACGCAAACTGGCTCAAGAAACAGGCAATCTAGGCTTGATTTTGATCGACTACCTACAGCTTATCACAGGGACTGGTCGTGAAAACCGCCAACAAGAAGTTTCTGAAATTTCTCGTCAGTTGAAAATTCTAGCTAAGGAATTGAAAGTTCCAGTCATTGCTCTTAGTCAGTTATCTCGTGGAGTGGAACAGCGTCAGGATAAGAGACCAGTCTTGTCTGATATTCGTGAATCGGGTTCTATCGAGCAGGATGCGGATATCGTAGCCTTTCTATACCGTGACGACTACTACGATCGTGCGGGTGAAGAAGAGGAAGGAATTCCAAATAACAAGGTAGAGGTTATCATCGAGAAAAACCGTAGTGGAGCTCGTGGAACGGTGGAATTGATTTTCCAAAAAGAATACAATAAATTTTCAAGTATCTCAAAGAGGGAGGCATAAGATGTCAGATGCATTTACAGATGTGGCCAAGATGAAAAAAATCAAAGAAGAAATCAAGGCGCATGAGGGACAAGTCGTTGAAATGACTTTAGAGAATGGCCGTAAGCGCCAAAAAAATAGATTGGGTAAGCTAATTGAGGTTTATCCATCTCTATTTATCGTTGAATTTGGGGATGTTGAAGGAGACAAACAAGCCAATGTCTATGTTGAATCCTTCACCTACTCAGATATCTTGACAGAGAAGAATTTGATTCGCTATCTAGACCAAGAATCCTAAAATGAAGTGGGCGTTGCTCACTTTTTTCTTTTTTTCCCGAATAGTATAAACGAGGGGAACCTCGGAAATTTATATTATATAAGGAGAATGAATGACGTTTTTAAAATCAGGAGTTAAGAAGAGTAGATATACGCAGTTGAGTGTAGGATTGGCTACATTGTTGGTTACGAGTGCTTTTTTGTTTGGTGGTGAATCGGTTAAAGCTGATAGTGTAGCGCGTGGAGATGACTACCCGCTTCACTATAAAAATGGTAGTGTAGAAATCGACCAGTGGCGGATGTATTCTCGCCAGTGTACGTCTTTTGCGGCCTTTCGTTTGAGTAGTGTGAATGGCTTTGAGATTCCGCCTGCTTATGGAAATGCAAATGAATGGGGGCATCGCGCAAGGCGAGAAGGCTACCGTGTTGACAGCAAGCCAGAAATTGGCTCTATCGCTTGGTCGACAGAAGGTTATTATGGGCATGTGGCCTGGGTATCAAATGTATCAGGGGATACGATTGAGATCGAAGAGTATAATTATGGAGTTAGGGAGAAATACAATCGTCGCAGCGTAAAAGCTAGCTCTATGACAGGCTTTATCCATTTTAAGGACTTGGTAGGGAATGGTGGTAGAACTGGAAATCCTATCAGATCAGGGTTGGCGTCTAGTGGGACTCATACGTTTACTCAAAAGTCTGCCATTCGAAACCAGCCGTCAAGTACAGCGCAAGTTATCGACTACTACTATCCTGGTGAAAATGTTAGCTACGATCAAATCGTAGAAAAGGACGGTTATAAGTGGCTCAGCTACCTATCCTATAGTGGAATGAGGAGATACGTCCAGTATATGGAAACAGAATCGGTGGAGAATGGTTGGAAGAAGCAAAATGGTATTTGGAATTACCGTGAGAACGGGAAACTCGTAACTGGTTGGAAGAAAATAAATGGCAGTTGGTATCACTTTAAAGACAATGGGGCCATGTCAACAGGTTGGGTAAAAGATAGTTCGCATTGGTACTATCTAAAGACATCAGGAGAGATGCAGACAGGATGGCTCAAGGAAAATGGAACATGGTATTATTTGGAGAGTTCAGGGGCTATGAAGTCTAGCCAGTGGTTCCAAGTAGGAGGAAAGTATTACTACGTCAATGCTTCAGGGGCTTTAGCAGTGAATACCACTGTGGATGGCTATCGAGTAGATAGTAATGGAGCGAGAATCTAGAAAGAATATAAAAAAGAGGAATTCACTACCATTTGCCTATTCTTTCCTATGGTATTTTTCCCCTCTTTCCTTTATAATGGGTGTATGGACAAGAAAAAATTATTATTAATTGATGGATCTTCTGTTGCCTTTCGAGCTTTTTTTGCGCTCTATCAGCAGCTGGATAGGTTTAAAAATGCTAATGGTCTTCATACCAATGCAATCTACGGCTTTCAACTCATGTTGAATCATGTCTTGGAGCGAGTTGAACCTAGCCATGTTTTGGTAGCTTTTGATGCAGGTAAGACGACTTTTCGAACAGAGATGTATGCAGACTACAAGGGTGGTCGTGCTAAAACTCCAGATGAGTTTCGTGAGCAATTTCCCTTCATTCGTGAGTTGCTAGACCATCTTGGGATTCGCCACTATGAATTAGCCCAGTATGAGGCAGATGATATCATTGGAACTCTTGGTCGCTTGGCTGAGAAAGATTCCTTCGATGTGACAATCGTTAGCGGAGACAAGGACTTGATCCAGTTGACGGATGAGCATACGGTGGTCGAGATTTCCAAGAAAGGTGTGGCTGAGTTTGAGGCCTTTACACCAGATTACCTTATGCAAAAGATGGGCCTCACACCAGCTCAGTTTATCGATCTCAAGGCCCTGATGGGAGACAAATCAGATAATATCCCCGGTGTCACTAAGATTGGTGAAAAGACGGGTATCAAGCTCTTGCTAGAACACGGTTCGCTTGAGGGAATTTATGAAAATATCGATGGGATGAAGGCATCTAAGATGAAGGAAAATCTTATCAATGACAAGCAACAAGCCTTCCTGTCTAAAACCTTGGCGACCATTGAGACTCAGGCACCGATTGAGATTGGTCTGGAAGACTTGGTATATAATGGCCCAGATGTGGAAAATCTCGGGAAATTCTACGATGAGATGGGCTTCAAACAGCTCAAGCAAGCTTTAAATGTGTCATCAACGGATGCGCCTGAAAGTTTGGATTTCGCCATCGTTGACCAAGTCAGTCAAGACATGCTGAGTGCCGACTCTATCTTCCACTTTGAGCTCTTTGGTGAGAATTACCATACGGATGATTTGGTTGGTTTTGCCTGGTCCTGCGGGGATAAACTTTACACTACAGATAAACTTGAGCTCTTGCAAGAGCCGATTTTTAAGGAATTTTTAGAAAAAACAGCTCTGAAAGTGTATGACTTTAAGAAAGCGAAGGTTCTTTTAAATCGCTTGGGCTTGAACCTGCAGGCACCTGCTTTTGACAGTCGTTTGGCAAAATACTTACTCTCAACAGTCGAGAACAATGAAATCTCAACCATTGCGAATCTCTACGGTCAAACATACTTGGTCGATGATGAGACTTTCTATGGTAAAGGTGTCAAGAAGGCAATTCCTGAACGAGAGAAATTCTTGGAGCATTTGGCTCGCAAGGTTGCTGTATTGGTTGAGACTGAGCCGGTTTTACTTGAAAAACTCAGTGAACATGGGCAATTAGACCTTCTCTATGACATGGAGCAACCTCTGGCTTTTGTCCTTGCTAAGATGGAAATTGCTGGGATCAAGGTCAAAAAAGAAACCCTACTTGAGATGCAGGCTGAAAATGAGGTCGTCATTGAGCAACTCACTCAAGAGATTTATGAGCTAGCTGGTGAGGAGTTTAATATCAACTCCCCTAAGCAGTTGGGCGTGCTTCTCTTTGAAAAACTGGGTCTTCCTCTAGAATACACTAAGAAAACCAAAACAGGTTACTCGACAGCCGTGGATGTGCTAGAGCGACTAGCTCCTATTGCTCCGATTGTTAAGAAAATCCTCGACTACCGTCAGATTACGAAGATTCAGTCTACCTATGTGATTGGCTTGCAGGACTGGATTTTGGATGATGGTAAGATTCACACGCGCTATGTGCAGGATTTGACTCAGACTGGGCGTTTGTCTAGTGTAGATCCAAACTTGCAAAATATCCCTGTTCGTTTGGAGCAAGGCCGTCTCATTCGTAAGGCTTTTGTGCCTGAGTGGGAGGATAGTGTGCTACTCAGCTCCGACTATTCGCAGATTGAGTTGCGCGTTTTGGCACATATCTCTAAAGATGAGCACTTGATTAAGGCCTTTCAAGAGGGAGCTGACATCCATACTTCAACGGCCATGCGGGTCTTTGGCATTGAACGCCCTGAGGATGTGACTCCAAACGACCGTCGTAATGCCAAGGCGGTTAACTTCGGAGTGGTTTACGGAATTTCAGACTTTGGCTTGTCTAATAATCTAGGCATCAGCCGTAAGGAAGCAAAAGCCTACATTGACACTTACTTTGAACGCTTCCCAGGTATTAAAAACTACATGGATGAGGTGGTGCGTGAGGCGCGTGATAAGGGCTATGTAGAGACCCTCTTCAAGCGTCGTCGTGAGTTGCCAGATATTAATTCGCGCAACTTCAACATTCGTGGTTTTGCAGAGCGGACTGCCATCAACTCTCCTATTCAGGGTTCAGCAGCAGATATTCTCAAGATTGCTATGATCCAGCTAGACAAGGCTTTAGTAGCAGGCGGTTATCAGACCAAGATGTTGTTGCAAGTGCATGATGAAATTGTTCTTGAAGTTCCAAAGGCAGAACTAGCAGCGGTCAAAGCGCTGGTGAAACAAACCATGGAAGAAGCCATCCAGCTCAGTGTTCCTCTTATCGCGGATGAAAATGAAGGAGCAACCTGGTACGAGGCCAAATAAGAAAGCTATGATAGAGTTTGAAGTACTTGCCTTCAAACTCTTTTTCATGATTTTCTGTAAGCAGTTTCCTTGACTTATCCTTTTTTTTGCGTTATCATATGTCCATATAAGATACGGGAGTCTGTGTACAGTCTGAGAGGAAGTGTTAAACTTCGACCGCACCTGATCTGGGTAATGCCAGCGTAGGGAAGGATACTTAGCCGAATTCTGCACCTTTTCCGTATATGGAAGGGGTTTTCTTTTTGTCAAAAGGAAGCCTAGAAGAGGAGGTTTTTATGAAAGCAAGCATTGCCTTGCAAGTCTTGCCCCTATCACAGGGGATTGACCGGATTGCTATTATCGATCAGGTTATTGCTTATCTGCAAGCTCAGTCCGTGACCATGGTGGTGACACCCTTTGAAACGGTCTTGGAAGGAGAGTTTGATGAGCTCATGCGCATTCTCAAAGAAGCGCTAGAAGTGGCAGGGCAGGAGGCAGATAATGTCTTTGCCAATGTCAAAATAAATGTAGGAGAGATTTTAAGCATCGATGAGAAACTTGAAAAGTATGATGAGACGACACATTAGTCTTTTGGGCTTTATAGGAGTCTTGTCGGTCTGGCAGTTAGCGGGAATATTCAAACTTTTACCCAAGTTTATCCTACCAACTCTCTTTGAAATTCTTCAGGCCTTTGTTCGTGACAGAGAATTTCTCTGGCACCATAGCTGGGCGACCTTGAGAGTGGCTTTACTCGGACTAGTCTTAGGAGTCTTGATTGCCTGTCTCATGTCGGTGCTTATGGACAGTCTGGCTTGGCTCAATGATCTTATCTACCCTATGATGGTGGTTGTTCAGACCATTCCTACCATTGCCATAGCCCCTATTCTGGTCTTGTGGCTAGGTTATGGGATTTTGCCCAAGATTGTCTTGATTATCTTGACAACAACTTTCCCTATCATCGTCAGTATTTTAGATGGATTTAGGCATTGTGACAAGGATATGCTGACCTTGTTTAGTCTGATGCGGGCCAAGCCTTGGCAAATCCTGTGGCATTTTAAAATCCCTGTCAGCCTGCCCTACTTTTATGCAGGTCTGAGGGTCAGTGTCTCCTACGCCTTTATCACAACAGTGGTATCTGAGTGGTTGGGAGGCTTTGAAGGACTAGGTGTTTACATGATTCAGTCCAAGAAACTGTTTCAGTATGATACTATGTTTGCCATTATTATTCTGGTGTCGATTATTAGCCTTCTGGGTATGAAGTTGGTCGATGTCAGCGAAAAATATGTGATTAAATGGAAACGTTCATAGGACAAGAACGTTTGAGAAAAAGAAAAGAGGAAATCAAAATGAAAAAAACATGGAAAGTGTTTTTAACGCTTGTAACGGCTTTTGTAGCTGTCGTACTTGTGGCTTGTGGCCAAGAAACTGCTTCTAAGGATAACAAAGAAGCAGAACTCAAAAAAATTGACTTTATCCTAGACTGGACGCCAAATACCAACCACACAGGGCTGTATGTTGCTAAGGAAAAAGGTTATTTCAAAGAAGCTGGAGTGGATGTTGACTTGAAATTGCCACCAGAAGAAAGTTCTTCTGACTTGGTTATCAATGGTAAGGCACCATTTGCAGTGTATTTCCAAGACTACATGGCTAAGAAATTGGAAAAAGGGGCAGGAATCACTGCCGTTGCCGCTATCGTAGAGCACAATACATCAGGAATTATCTCTCGTAAATCTGACAATGTAAGCAGTCCAAAGGACTTGGTTGGTAAGAAATACGGTACTTGGAATGACCCCACTGAACTTGCTATGTTGAAAACCTTGGTAGAATCACAAGGTGGAGACTTTGAGAAGGTCGAAAAAGTACCAAACAACGACTCAAACTCAATCACACCGATTGCCAATGGCGTCTTTGACACTGCTTGGATCTACTACGGTTGGGATGGTATCCTTGCCAAATCTCAGGGCGTAGACGCTAACTTCATGTACTTGAAAGACTATGTCAAAGAGTTTGACTACTACTCACCAGTTATCATCGCTAACAACGACTATCTCAAAGACAACAAAGAAGAAGCTCGTAAAGTCATCCAAGCTATCAAAAAAGGCTACCAATATGCCATGGAGCATCCAGAGGAAGCAGCAGATATTCTCATCAAGAATGCACCTGAACTCAAGGAAAAACGCGACTTTGTCATCGAATCTCAAAAATACTTGTCAAAAGAATATGCAAGTGACAAGGAAAAATGGGGACAATTTGACGCTGACCGCTGGAATGCCTTCTACAAATGGGATAAAGAAAATGGTATCCTTAAAGAAGACTTGACTGACAAGGGCTTCACTAATGAATTTGTAAAATAATGACAGAAATTAGACTCGAACACGTAAGCTATGCCTATGGCGATGAAAAGATTTTAGAGGATATCAACCTACAGGTGACTTCGGGTGAAGTGGTTTCTATCCTAGGTCCAAGTGGTGTAGGAAAGACCACCCTCTTTAACCTAATCGCTGGGATTTTAGAAGTCCAGTCTGGGCGAATTGTCCTTGACGGCGAGGAAAATCCCAAGGGGCACGTGAGTTATATGCTGCAAAAGGATCTACTCTTGGAGCACAAGACGGTGCTCGGCAATATCATCCTGCCCCTCTTGATTCAAAAGGTGGATAAGGCAGAAGCCATTGCCCAAGCAGACGAAATCCTTGCGACCTTCCAGTTGACAGCTGTACGGGACAAGTATCCTCACGAACTCAGTGGAGGGATGCGTCAGCGTGTAGCCTTACTCCGGACCTACCTTTTTGGGCACAAGCTCTTTCTTTTGGATGAGGCCTTTAGCGCTTTGGATGAGATGACCAAGATGGAACTCCACGCTTGGTATCTGGAGATTCACAAACAGCTGCAGCTGACGACCTTGATCATTACACATAGCATCGAAGAGGCCCTCAATCTTAGCGACCGCATCTATATTTTGAAAAATCGTCCTGGGCAGATTGTTTCAGAAATTAAACTAGATTGGTCTGAAGACGAGGACGAGGACAAGGACGTCCAAAAAATTGCCTACAAACGTCAAATATTAGTAGAATTAGGCTTAGATAAGTAGAAAAACAGGGAGTTGGTGAAGATTATCCTTTACCAGCGCCCTTTTTCTTTTAAAAAATCAAAAATTTCGGTATAATAGTCAAAGATAGTCAAGGTTCAAAGAAGGAGTTTGATTTACTATGAGATTTAAAAATACATCAGATCACATCGAAGCCTATATCAAGGCGATTTTAGACCAGTCTGGTATCGTGGAATTGCAACGGAGCCAGTTGGCAGATACCTTTCAGGTTGTGCCGAGTCAGATCAACTATGTAATCAAGACACGTTTTACTGAAAGCAGAGGTTACTTGGTTGAGAGCAAGCGGGGTGGCGGAGGCTACATTCGAATAGGGCGGATTGAGTTTTCCAATCATCATGAGATGCTCCGCGATTTGCTTTACTCGATTGGTGAGCGAGTTAGTCAGGAGATCTATGAGGACATTCTCCAGCTTTTGGTGGAGCAGGACTTGATGACCAAGCAGGAGATGACCTTGCTGACTTCAGTAGCAACGGATCGTGTCCTAGGGGAAGAATCCTCAGTTGTCCGTGCCAATATGCTCCGACAGCTATTACAAGAGGTAGATAGAAAAGAGAAGTAAGATGAACTATTCAAAAGCATTGAATGAATGTATCGAAAGTGCCTACATGGTTGCGAGCCATTTTGGAGCTCGTTACCTAGAGTCATGGCATTTGTTGATTGCCATGTCCAATCACAGTTATAGTGTGGCCGGTGCGACTCTAAATGATTATCCTTATGAAATGGATCGTTTAGAAGAGGTTGCGTTGGAACTGACTGAAACGGACTATAGCCAAGATGAAACCTTTACGGAATTGCCCTTTTCCCATCGTTTGGAGGTTCTCTTTGCAGAAGCAGAGTATGTGGCCTCAGTGGTCCATGCAAAGGTGCTAGGTACAGAGCATGTCCTCTATGCGATTTTGCATGATGGCAATGCCTTGGCAACTCGCATTTTGGAGAGAGCAGGCTTCTCTTATGAAGACCAGAAAGATCAGGTCAGAATTGCTGCTCTTCGTCGCAATCTAGAAGAGCGTGCTGGCTGGACAAGAGAAGATCTCAAGGCTTTGCGTCAACGTCATCGCACAGTAACTGATAAGCAAAATTCCATGGCCAATATGATGGGTATGCCTCAAGCTCAAAGTGGCGGTCTCGAGGACTACACGCATGACCTGACGGAGCAAGCGCGCTCTGGCAAGTTAGAGCCAGTTATCGGTCGCGACAAGGAAATCTCACGTATGATTCAGATTTTGAGTCGAAAGACCAAGAACAATCCGGTCTTGGTTGGAGATGCGGGTGTCGGGAAAACAGCTCTGGCACTTGGACTTGCCCAGCGTATTGCCAGTGGGGATGTACCTGCGGAAATGGCAAAGATGCGCGTTCTAGAGCTTGATTTGATGAATGTCGTTGCAGGGACACGTTTCCGTGGTGACTTTGAAGAGCGTATGAACAACATCATCAAGGATATCGAGGAAGATGGCAAAGTCATCCTCTTTATCGATGAACTCCACACCATCATGGGTTCTGGTAGTGGTATTGACTCGACTCTAGATGCGGCTAATATCTTGAAACCAGCCTTGGCTCGTGGAACTTTGAGAACGGTTGGTGCCACCACTCAGGAAGAATACCAAAAACACATCGAAAAAGATGCTGCCCTTTCTCGTCGGTTTGCCAAAGTGACGATTGAAGAGCCAAGTTTAGCTGACAGTATGATCATTTTGCAAGGTTTGAAAGCTACCTATGAGAAACATCACCGTGTGCAAATCACAGATGAAGCTGTTGAAACAGCTGTCAAGATGGCGCATCGTTACTTGACCAGTCGTCACTTACCAGACTCTGCTATCGACCTTTTAGATGAAGCAGCAGCAACAGTGCAAAACAAATCCAAGCATGTGAAAATGGACGAATCCGACTTGAGTCCAGCTGATAAGGCCTTGATGGATGGCAAGTGGAAACAAGCTGCCCAGTTAATCGCAAAAGAGCAGGAAGTCCCTGTCTATAAAGACTTGGTAACAGAATCTGAAATTTTGACTACCTTGAGTCGCTTGTCAGGAATTCCAGTTCAAAAACTGACGCAAACGGATGCTAAGAAATATCTGAACTTGGAAGCTGAACTACACAAACGTGTCATCGGTCAAGATCAAGCTGTTTCAAGCATTAGCCGTGCCATTCGTCGCAACCAGTCAGGGATTCGTAGTCACAAGCGTCCGATTGGTTCCTTTATGTTCCTAGGGCCGACAGGAGTCGGTAAGACCGAATTGGCAAAAGCTCTGGCAGAAGTTCTCTTTGATGACGAATCAGCCCTTATCCGCTTTGATATGAGTGAGTATATGGAGAAATTCGCAGCTAGCCGTCTCAATGGAGCTCCTCCGGGCTATGTAGGCTACGAAGAAGGTGGGGAGTTGACCGAGAAGGTTCGCAACAAACCTTACTCTGTGCTCCTCTTTGATGAGGTAGAAAAGGCCCACCCAGACATCTTTAATGTCCTCTTGCAGGTTCTGGACGACGGTGTCTTGACAGATAGCAAGGGGCGCAAGGTTGATTTTTCAAATACCATTATCATCATGACGTCAAATCTTGGTGCGACGGCTCTTCGTGACGACAAGACGGTTGGCTTTGGAGCTAAAGACATTCATTTTGACCAGGAAAATATGGAAAAACGAATCTTTGAAGAGCTGAAAAAAACTTATCGACCAGAGTTTATTAACCGTATTGATGAAAAGGTGGTCTTCCACAGCTTAGATAGCAAACACATGCAAGAAATTGTCAAGATTATGGTGAAACCATTGATTGCTAGCCTAGCAGAGAAAGGCATTGACTTGAAACTGCAAGCTTCAGCCCTGAAGTTGCTAGCTAGCCAAGGTTATAATCCAGAAATGGGAGCCCGTCCACTTCGCAGAACCCTGCAAACAGAAGTGGAAGACAAGTTGGCAGAACTCCTTCTTAAGGGGGAACTGGTAGCAGGCAAGACTCTCAAGATTGGTGTCAAAGCTGGTCAATTAAAATTTGATATTGCTTAAAAATGGAGAATCAGGAGCAGTCCTGATTCTTTTTTTGCTGCTTTTTATAAAAAATGATAAAAAACTATTGACAAAACAAAAATATAGTATATAATAAAAACATAGAAAATAAAAATATCAAAAATTATAAAAAGGTAAAATATTTATGAAAAAGAAAACAGCAGTGGTATTTGGGACCTTTGCCCCTCTTCATCAGGGTCATATCGATCTGATCCAGCGAGCGAAGCGTCAGTGTGACCAGGTCTGGGTAGTCGTGTCAGGCTATGAGGGAGACCGAGGTGAGAAGGTAGGTTTAAGTCTGCAAAAACGATTTCGCTATATCAGAGAGGCTTTTCGTGATGACGAATTGACCTCTGTCTGCAAGCTGGATGAGACCAACCTTCCCCGTTACCCTATGGGCTGGCAGGAGTGGTTGGACCAGATGTTAGCGGAGATTTCCTATGATGAAACCCAACAAGAACTGATCTTCTTTGTGGGAGAAGAAGAATACCAGCAAGAGCTATCTAAACGTGGATTTGGCACCGTCTTGCAAGAAAGAAAGTTTGGTATCTCAGCGACTATGATTCGAGAAAATCCAAGCAAATATTGGAAATACATCGCTCAACCCTTCCGTCGTCAGTTTACCAAGAAAGTGTTGATTATGGGAAGTGCTAGTAATGGGAAGACCACTCTAGCCAAGGATTTGGCAAGGTATTACGATGCGCCCGTTAGTCTGGAATACGCGCGTGAGTACCAGATCAAAAACAATGTCCGCGACGATGAATTGACCCCAAAGGATTATTATTATCTCCTTTTAGGGCAGTATGACCAGACCTCCAAGTTAATCGATAGCAATGCCAATCGAGGTCTAGTGATAGCCGATACAAACTCCTTGGTAACCAAGGGCTACTATGACTATTACATGGAGACTGAGGACCAAGGGGATTTATCAGGAGAAACCTTTGACAATCTCTTTGTTTCAATCTTGGCTAAGGAAAAATGGGACTTGATTCTCTTTGTGCAGCCTGTTGGCTCCTATGTCAATGACGGATTTAGAGATATGACCATGGCAGAAGACCACATTCGCTACAGTTTTTCCCAGCATTTGGACCAGATGAGAGAGCGATATTTAACTAATATTCCGTTAGTTTATCTAGCGGAGGATTATCTAGGCAATTATGAAGCAGCAAAAGTGGCTATTGATGCCATTTACCAAGCAGATTAGGAGAAAATTATGAAAAAACTAACCGAAAAAATCACACAATTTATCGAAAACTTTAAAAATGTCCATGCCGAAGCCCGTAAGATTGGTTTTGCAGGAATCATGCGCTTGCTATGGAAAGATCTCTTTGTCGGCCGTAGCCTTTTTCAGTGGTTGTATCTCATCGCCTTGTCAAGTGTTCCCTTGATCTTAGAGTTCACGCAAAATACAGAAAGCCATGACTGGTTGAGCTTGTTTGCATCTTGGACTGGGATTGTCTGTGTTATCTTGGTAGCAGAAGGGCGTGCAAGCAATTATCTTTTTGGGGCCATTAACTCGGCTATCTACTTGATCTTGGCCATGAATGCGACTTTTTATGGAGAAGTTTTGACGACTGTTTACTTCTTTGTCATGCAGCCGATTGGTCTCTATGCTTGGTTGTCCAATCGTATCAATGAACAGGAAAAACCAGAAGAATCCCACTTTGAAGCTAAGAAATTATCTGTTCTTGACTGGCTCAAGTACTTAGCCTTGACCGCCATTATCTGGATTGGTATGGGCTTGGCTTACCAAAGTATCAATAGTGCTCGCCCTTTCCGTGATAGTGTTACCGATGCGACCAATGGTGTTGGTCAGCTCTTGATGACACGTCTCTACCGTGAGCAATGGATTTTCTGGATTGCCACCAATCTCTTTAGTATCTACCTCTGGTGGGGTGAAAATATCCACATCCAAGGGATGTACTGGGTTTACACACTCAACAGTCTAGTGGGTTGGTACCAATGGACTAAGGCAGTTCGAAAGGAGGCATAAGATGGCAGACATAAAGATTCCAGCCGGGATGACGGAAAAAGAATATTATGAAATCCATGCCAGTCAGGAGGAGTTTTTAGACTGGTACTACAAGCAGGAACTCCCTCAATATGAAAAACCAAGTGTGACAGTGGATATGGTAGCCTACTGCTTTGTCGAAGGAAAGATCAAGCTTCTGCTGATCCGTCGCAAGGCCCACCCTTATCAGAACTGTTTAGCCTTAGTCGGAGGCTTTATGGACAAGGGAGAAGATGCTGCACATGCCTGTCAGCGCGAGGTGAGAGAAGAAGTCAATCTCGATCTACCTTTGGAGAAAATCGAGCAATTGATGACCGTATCGACTCCCGGGCGTGACCCACGGGGCTGGACAGTGACCATTGCTCACTTAGTGTACCTACCTAGTCGTGCCTTAGAGCTCGTTCAGGCTGGAGACGATGCCAAGGATGTGGTTTTTGTAGATGTCGATTTTCAGACAGGCAAATGCTACCTAGATGGAGTCGAGCTGGAGGAGCAAGCCTTCGCCTTTGACCATTATGCCATTATCCAAGAATCCATCAAACGAATCCAAGGCCGTCTCGACTGGAATCCGACCTTCCTCTATTTGCTGGAGGAGGAGTTCACTGTCTACGAGGGGACTGAACTGGTCAATCTCATCAACCCTGGTCGCCCAATCGTCAGCAATAACTTTCTCGTAAAATACGGTGAATACGTAGAAGAAGTTGGACTCAAACGAGTACCTAAAAAGAAACCAAGAAAAACCTATCGATTGAAATAAAAAACGAGGCCGGGAACTTTTCCCGACCTTTTTATTTATCATCATTTTTTATGAATGGCTATCTTTCTTAGAATTACACAAGAGCGATGTAAAAAATAGGACTCTAATCTAAAAAATTTTCTATTTTTTCGTTTCGATTACGAATTGAAATAGTGGAGGGAACAATTTTTAAAATAGGTTCTCTAAATAGTTGACAGATTCAAAACCTAATGTTACAATTATATTACAAAAAGATTTCTTAATATTTCAAAAATGTTACAAAGGAGTAGAAAAATGAAAAAGAAGACCTATATCAAATTGATGGCGACGACTGTATTGGCTTCTACCTTGCTACTGGGAGCTTGTGGAAATAAGAATGAAACCACTCAAACCAGCAGCTCTGCAAAGACAAGTCAATCATCAAGTTCTAAAGCAGCCTCTTCTAGCAAAGAAAGCAAGACACAAAAATCTTCAAGCTCAGCTTCATCTGAAAAGGCCCAGGCATCTTCTGGTCAGTCTTCTACAACGCCAGATAAGTCACAAGCGAAACCAGCACCTGAATCAAGACAAGAACAAGCAGCTCCTAATCAACAAGCCCCATCACAGGCACCTTCAACTCAGCAAGACTCTCAAGCCCGGTCTAACCAGTCAGGCTATGATCCAACAACTGACCGCAAACTTCAAGACAAGCAAGCAGAACACAACAAACGCTACAAGGGTGTTTTAACCATGGTCGATGGTGATTTCTCAGCTGCTGCAGGCAACTGGAAGGGAGCGAATGGCGAAACTATTACGGTTTCATCAGGGGGCCAATTTACAGTAGAAACTGCAGATGGAAAGAAAGAAAACTACTCTATTAGAGGCTACTCTTACACTCTTGATGATGGCAAGTATAATGCTAAAATCGGAGGAGGAAAAATCATCCAAATTACAACAGGTGCGGATGGTAAAGTTTCAAGCGTTGCCTTGATTCAATAATAAAATTTTGTGTTTTGACTCTTACTAGAAATCGTTCTGTAAAAGAGTGAGTCAACTGTTTTTCACTTAGTTTCTCCAAGAGAAAGTGGTATAATAAAAAAATCAAAGGAAAACGAGTGATAATACATGGCGGATAAATTAATCTTACCTCAAAACACACGATTGATGGGAGTATTTCTTGGATTTGTAGGTGGTTCTTTGGATGTGTTTTGCCATATTCAATACCATAGTTTGGTAGCGACACAGACAGGGAATATTCTCCTACTGATATCTGATTGGCACGACTCAAATGTCATTAATACGATGCTACGATTCTGCTCCATTATTTTCTTTTCTCTAGGATTTCTGTTTGCATTGCACATGAAAGAATACCGCAAAACGGCCTACTGGCGGGTTAAGATGCTGCTCCCTTTATTTATTGGAACTCTTATTCTACCTTTCTTTTCACGATTTCCTCTATTAGAAGTTCCTTTCATCGCTTTTGGAACAGGAATGATGATGCTAACATTTACGGGCAGTTTGATTGAAGATCATCCCTATGTCATTTTTATGACGTCTGGAAATTACCGAAAGATGTTGACCGCTTTGTATCGCATTGCTAGAAGAGAAGGAAATATCCAAGAATACCGTCGCCAGGCCTTAAATTATGGGATTGTTGTGGGAAGTTTCATAGTGGGCGCAATCAGCTTGGCTGTATTGATGCATTTTCTTCATGAATGGTCTATATGGATTGTCAGCCTCAATTTGTTTTTGATTATGTCCTACTATATAGCTAGAGTGAAGCAATTAGATTTACAAGATGAAAACATATAAAAACGGCAAGACTCATTTTTGAGCTTTGCCGTTTTTGTGAGTTGTAGATGTGAGACTATGCTTTGTCTAGTTGCAAGAGTGCCTCAATTTCTGCTAGGGTGCTAGCTTGTGAAATAGCTCCACGAAGCTTGGCTGCACCAGATGTACCACGAAGGTAGTGAGGAGCGAGACCACGGAATTCACGGACTGCAATTTTTTCTCCTTTGAGGCTAATTAAGCGTTTTAAGTGTTCGTAGGCGATTTTCATCTTATCTTCAAAGGTCAAATCAGGAAGGATTTCTCCTGTTTCAAAGTAGTGGTTGATTTGATTGAAGAGGTAGGGATTTCCCATGGCTGCTCGGCCAATCATAACTGCGTCAGCACCAACTTCTTCGATGCGTTGTTTAGCATCTTGAACTGTACGGATGTCACCGTTGGCGATAAATGGGATCTTAGTCAGTGCTTGGGCTACATCGTGCAAGGTCTCGAGGTCTGCGTGGCCTGTGTACATTTGTTCGCGGGTACGGCCATGCATAGCGAGGGCAGAGACACCAGCAGCCTCAGCAGCTAGGGCATTCTCTACAGCTAGGGATGGATCAGACCATCCAGTACGCATTTTGACGGTGAGGGGGATGTCAAGGACAGATTGGACCTTGTTGATAATAGAGTAGATCTTGTCTGGGTCCTTGAGCCACATAGCGCCAGCTTCGTTTTTCACGATTTTGTTAACTGGGCAGCCCATGTTGATATCAACGATATCAGTCTTGGTGTTTTCTTGGATGAATTCTGCTGCGCGTGCGAGGCTGTCTTCATCACTACCAAAAAGTTGGATAGAGACTGGGTTTTCGCCTTCATCGATATGAAGCATATGTAGTGTTTTTTCGTTGTTGTATTGGATTCCCTTGTCAGAGACCATTTCCATCACAACGAGTCCAGCCCCGAGCTCTTTTGCGATGGTACGAAAGGCTGAGTTGGTCACGCCGGCCATGGGTGCTAAAACAGTACGATTGGGAATCTCAACATTGCCAATCATAAAAGGTGTATTAAGATTTGTCACGAATGAGTTCCTCCAGGTCGTTTTCATCAAAGTTATAAGTGGTTTGGCAGAATTGACAAGTGATTTCTGCCCCGTGGTCTTCCTCTTTCATTTCCTTCAGGTCTGAAGTTGGAAGGCTAGCAAGAGCGTTCAAAAAGCGATCTTTGCTGCAGTCACATTGGAAACGGATTTCTTCTTCAGATAGGCGTTTGTAGGATTCGTCGCCGTAGATAGCTTTGAGGAGTGCTTCGATATGGTCGTCGCTTTCCAGAAGTGTCGAGATAGCTGGCATTTCTTGGATGCGTTTTTCAAAGCGAGCAATCTCTTCTTCCTTGGCCCCCGGCAAGACTTGGAGAAGAAAACCACCGGCAACCTTGACCTTGTCGTCTTTGTCTAAAAGAACATTGAGGCCGACGGCTGAAGGGGTTTGTTGGCTTTCTGTCAGGTAATAAGCCAAGTCTTCACCGATTTCCCCAGAGATGAGAGGAGTCATGGAGTTGTAAGGATTTCCAGTACCGTAGTCTGTGATAACGAGAAATTGACCATTTCCGACAAAAGGTCCGACAAGGACTTCACCCGTTGCAGTCTTTTTGATGTCAACACCTGGATTTTGAACGTAACCTTTGACATTTCCCTTGGTATCTGCGACCGTGATGATGGCACCGAGAGAGCTCGTTCCAAGAACTTTTACAGTAATCTTGGTATTTCCTTTTTCATTGGCTGCGAGAATTTGGCTAGCGATAAGGGTACGCCCAAGTGCAACAGTTGAACTGGCTTGAGTTTGATGTTTTTCTTGAGCAGTGCGGACGGTTTCAGTGCTATCAAGGACAAAAGCACGAAAGGCTCCGCTTTCTGATATAGTTTTAATAATTTTATCCATAGCTACTATTTTAGCATAAAAATGCCCAAAGGGGGAGCCGTGTGTTTGCTGTCATTTTTTAATCGTTTAATGTGTGATAATAGGTGTTAGGATTTCGAGGAAATGGAACTGTGGGTAACAATTTTTATTAATATCTTAACTTATCTTAAAATAACCTAAACCGAACTGTTAAGTGACGGTAAACAGTTGAAAAAAAGGTTGATAAAATGGTAAAATGTTAGGAAGATAAGATAGTAAATGCATAGTTGCATAGCTTTTTTGAAAAATCATAGAAAATTGAACACACTAACTATGGGAAAACACAGAAAATTGTATATGTTTTTGGGACAGACCGTCCTATATTTTGTAATCTTACTTGGTTTGCTTTATTTTTTTAGTTACCTTGGTCAGAGTCAAGGAACCTTTATTTATAATGAGTTCTAGTTTGAAGGAGAAGAAAAACCGTGTCTAATAAACCGATAAAAGATATGATTGAAACGATTGAGCACTTTGCTCAAACACAGCCAACATATCCTGTCTACAATATTTTGGGTCAAGAGCACACTTATGGTGATCTGAAGGCTGATTCAGATAGTTTAGCAGCAGCTATTGATCGACTTGGCTTGCCTGAGAAATCTCCAGTCGTCGTTTTTGGTGGTCAGGAGTATGAGATGTTGGCTACCTTTGTAGCGCTGACTAAGTCGGGGCATGCCTATATTCCAATTGACAGCCATTCGGCCTTGGAACGAGTTTCTGCTATCGTAGAAGTTGCAGAGCCAAGTTTGATTATTGCCATCTCGGATTTTCCATTAGAGCAAACTAGCACCCCGATGCTGAATTTAAAGCAAGTCCATGAAGCTTTTGCTCAAGCTTCTAGCTACGAGATCACGCATCCAGTCAAGGGAGATGATAACTACTACATCATCTTTACTTCTGGTACGACTGGTAAGCCAAAGGGAGTGCAGATTTCCCATGACAATCTCCTCAGTTTTACCAACTGGATGATTACAGATAAAGAGTTTGCGACGCCAAGTCGTCCACAAATGCTGGCCCAGCCCCCTTATTCTTTTGACCTATCTGTCATGTACTGGGCGCCAACCTTAGCACTGGGTGGTACGCTTTTCGCTCTTCCTTCAGCCATTACTCAGGACTTTAAGCAACTATTTGAGACCATCTTTTCATTGCCAATCGCTATCTGGACCTCAACGCCTTCCTTTGCAGATATGGCCATGTTGTCAGAAGATTTCAATGGTGAGAAAATGCCTGGAATTACGCATTTCTACTTTGATGGTGAAGAATTGACTGTCAAAGCAGCTCAAAAACTACGCGAGCGATTCCCAAATGCCCGTATTATCAATGCCTACGGTCCAACAGAAGCAACAGTGGCTCTGTCAGCAGTTGCTGTGACAGATGAGATGTTAACGACTCTCAAACGCCTGCCAATCGGCTATACCAAGGCCGATTCTCCGACCTTTATCATTGATGAGGAAGGCAATAAGCTGCCATATGGTGAACAGGGAGAAATCATTGTTTCTGGGCCAGCTGTTTCAAAAGGCTATATGAATAATCCTGAAAAAACGGCAGAAGCTTTCTTTGAGTTCGAAGGTCTTCCGGCCTACCATACAGGGGATGTAGGAACTATGACAGATGAGGGCTTGCTTCTCTATGGTGGACGTATGGATTTCCAGATTAAGTTTAATGGTTACCGCATTGAGCTTGAAGATGTCTCTCAAAACCTCAACAAATCTCGCTTTATCGAGTCGGCTGTTGCTGTTCCACGCTATAACAAGGATCACAAGGTACAAAATCTACTAGCCTACGTTATCTTAAAGGACGGTGTCCGTGAGCAGTTTGAGCGTGATATCGATATTACCAAGGCTATTAAGGAAGACCTAGCAGATATCATGATGTCTTATATGATGCCATCGAAATTCCTCTATCGAGACAGTTTACCACTAACGCCTAATGGCAAGATTGACATCAAGGGCTTGATTAACGAGGTAAACAATAGATGATGGAGCTTTACAAACAGCTACCTCATTTGGAACCTTATGGCAATCTTTATTATTTTTTGTATGTGATTGCTGCGACTCTACCGATATTTATCGGGCTCTTTTTCAAGAAACGTTTTGCCTGGTATGAGGTGCTGGTTAGTCTCTTCTTTATCGTCACCATGTTGGTCGGTGGGAAGACCAATCAATTGGTTGCATTAGGTATTTACCTTTGCTGGGAAATATTGCTCGTACTCTTCTACAAGCATTATCGAAAAAGTAAGGATGGCAAGTGGGTCTTTTACCTAGTTAGTTTTCTGTCCCTACTTCCCATTATCTTTGTCAAGGTTCAGCCAGCTATCAATGGAACGCAGTCTTTGCTTGGATTTTTGGGAATTTCTTACTTAACCTTTCGTGCAGTAGGGGTCATCGTTGAGTTGAGAGACGGTGTCATCAAGGATTTAACGATCTGGCAATTCTTGCGTTTTCTTCTCTTTATGCCGACTTTCTCAAGTGGTCCCATTGATCGTTTTAAACGCTTCAATGAAAATTATGAGAACATTCCTGAGCGGGATGAGCTGATGGACATGCTAGAAGAGGCTGTCAAGTATATCATGCTTGGCTTTCTCTACAAGTTTATCTTGGCCCATATTTTAGGAGAGACATTATTGCCTCCGCTGAAAAATTTGGCCTTGCAGACAGGTGGTTTCTTTAACCATTATGCTCTGGCGGTCATGTACACCTTCGGTCTGGAGCTCTTCTTTGATTTTGCGGGCTACTCTATGTTTGCCTTAGCAATTTCAAACTTGATGGGGATTCATAGTCCCATCAATTTTAACAAGCCCTTTTTGTCAAGGGATTTAAAAGAGTTTTGGAATCGCTGGCACATGAGTCTGTCTTTCTGGTTCCGTGACTTTGTCTTTATGCGGATGGTTATGGTGTTGACCAGAAAGAAGGTCTTTAAAAATCGCAATGTGACTTCAAGTGTAGCCTACATTCTCAATATGCTGATTATGGGATTTTGGCATGGTGTGACCTGGTACTATATCGCCTATGGACTTTTTCATGGGATTGGGCTGGTTATCAATGATGCTTGGGTTCGTAAGAAAAAAGCGCTCAATAAAGAACGAAAAAAAGCTGGGAAGGGTTCCTTACCTGAGAATCGCTGGATTCAGTTGCTTGGCATGGTTGTTACCTTCCATGTTGTCATGTTTTCATTCTTAATCTTTTCTGGATTTTTGAATGATTTATGGTTTAAAAAATAAAAGGATATAAAAAATGGATATCAAATCAGAAGTTATTGAAATTATTGATGAGTTGTTTATGGAAGATGTTTCTGACATGATGGATGAAGATCTTTTTGATGCCGGTGTCTTGGATAGTATGGGAACGGTTGAATTGATTGTTGAGATTGAAAACCGTTTTGACATTCGTGTTCCAGTGACAGAGTTCGGTCGTGATGACTGGAATACAGCTAATAAAATTGTAGAAGGTATTGCGGAGTTAAAGAATGCTTAAACGCTTGTGGCTGATCTTCGGGCCTATCTTCATCGCTGGATTTTTGGTTCTTCTACTCATCTTTTTTTATCCAAGTACAACAAGCCATAATCTGACGGAGGAGAAGTACTCTGCAGCTTCCATCAGTAGAGAAAGTTTTAAAGAGAGAAGTCAAAAAGTGAGGGCGCTAACGGATCCCAATATGCGTTTTGTCCCTTTTCTAGGGTCAAGTGAATGGATTCGATTTGATAGTGTCCACCCAGCTGTTTTAGCAGAAAAATACAATCGTCCCTATCGCCCGTACTTTATGGGTCAGGCAGGAGCGGCCTCGCTTAACCAATATTTCGGTTTGCAGCAGATTCTGCCAGAAATCAAGGAAAAGCAGGCGGTGTTTGTCATCTCTCCTCAGTGGTTTACAGAGACGGATTACGAGCCAGCGGCGTTTCAGAGATTTTTTAATAGCGACCAGTTGACAGCTTTTTTGGAAAATCAATCTGGGGACATCTCGGCTAAGCATGCTGCGACGCGTTTGTTGAAGCAGAACCCGAGTGTGGCATTGAAAGGCATCCTTCAAAAGCTTTCAAAAGGAGAGGACTTGTCAGATGCTGATCGACTTATCATCAACGTCTTTGCACGATTCAATGAAAAGCAGTCCTCTCTTTTTGGTCAATTTTCCATTCGGGGGAAGCTCAAGTACAAAGAACATGTGGAAAACTATTTAAAAGATCTTCCTGATCAGTTTTCCTATGACGCTTTAGAAGAAATTGCCCGTAAGGATGCAGAGGCAAATACGACCAATAACGATATGGGGATGGAGAATCATTTCTACATGTATGAGGTCAAAAAAGACTTAAAAAAATGGGAAGGGTATCAAAAAAATTATAACTTCCTAAAGTCGTCTGAATACAATGATTTGCAGCTGGTTCTCAATCAATTTGCCAAATCAAAAGTCAATGTGCTCTTTGTTATCCAGCCTGTCAACAAAAAATGGATGGAATACACAGAACTCAGTGAAGAAATGTATCAACATGCAGTGGAGAAAATTCGTTACCAGTTAGAAAGTCAAGGCTTTACCAACATTGCTGACTTTTCAAAAAACGGAGGAGAACCTTACTTTATCAAGGATACCATCCACTTAGGTTGGTTGGGCTGGTTGGCTTTTGATAAGGTTGTGAATCCCTTCTTGACGGATCCAAAACCAGCTCCAGACTATAAGATGAATGACCGCTTCTTTAGCAAGGACTGGGCGACCTATGATGGAAATATCAAAGATTTCCAATAAATTGATTAAAAAAACTTGAACTGTTTTGTTCAGGTTTTTTGGTTAAATGACGAATATTTTAGATGAAAACAAGTCAAAAGTTTCATTTTTTTCAGAAATATCGTATAATATAAAGGAAAAAAGAAAAGAAAAGGATTTCAAAATGAATAAACGTTCTTTGTTACCTGTCTTGTCGACAGCTCTATTAGCCCCAGCCTTTTTAGCTGGACAAGTCTATGCTGAAGAAGCAACAACTCCTGCAGAAAGTTCAACTGTTGTAGCGACTCCAGCTTCGTCATCGACTCCAGCTCCTGTGTCGAACCCTGCAGCGCCAGCAACTTCAACAAATGAGGTAGAGACTCCAGCAACCGTTGCACCTGCAGAAGCTCCGTCAGCTCCTGTTGAATCTACTAAAAGCGAAGAAAAGGATACCGTTATCTTACATACCAATGATGTTCATGGTCGTATCGTAGAGGAAAAGGGAGTAATTGGAGATGCTAAACTAGCGACTGTCATCGAGCAGGAACGTGCGAAATCAAATCAAAATACTCTGGTTGTTGATGCGGGAGACGCTTTCCAAGGTTTACCGATTTCCAACTCTACTAAGGGTGAAGCGCGTGCTGAAATTCTCAATCAGATGCAGTATGATGCCATGGCAGTAGGAAATCATGAGTTTGACTTTGGTTTGGACGAAGCTAAGAAATACAAGGAAATCTTGAAATTCCCATTACTTAGCTCAAATACCTATGTCAATGGAGCTCGTCTTTTTGAAGCTTCTACAATCGTTGATAAAGATAAGACTGTGGAAGGTGATGAGTTTGTTGTAATCGGTGTGACGACACCTGAAACGGCTACAAAAACCCACCCTAAAAATGTCAAAGGGGTAACTTTTACAGATCCAATCTCTGAAGTCAATAAGGTCATCGAAGAAGTTCAAGCCAAGGCGCATGCAGAAGGTAAGGACTACAAACACTATGTTGTGCTCGCTCACCTCGGTGTAGATACCACAACTCCAGTCGAGTGGCGTGGTTCAACCTTGGCAGAAGCTCTCTCTAAAAATCCTCGTCTCAAAGGCAAACGTGTGACGGTTATTGATGGGCATTCTCACACAGTAGCTTCCACAACTTATGGCGACAATGTTACCTATAACCAGACGGGAAGCTACCTTCATAATGTTGGGAAGGTTATCTACAAATCACGTCAGCTTTTGGGCAATCCAACTCAGATTCCGGCTGCTGATGCTAAAAAATTACCAGCCAATCCTAAAGTTGAAAAACTAGTCAAAGACATTAAACAAAAATACGATGCTGAAAATGCGGTTGAAATTGTTTCAAACAGCCCTGTAGAACTCAACGGTGATCGTGAAAATGTTCGAGTCCGTGAAACTAACCTCGGAAACGTCGTGGCAGACTCTCTCTATCAGTATGGTCAAACGGGATTTAGTCATCCGACAGACATCGCTGTGACAAATGGTGGTGGCTTGCGTGAAACCATTGCAAAAGGGAAACCAATCACTAAAGGAAATGTTATTGCCGTTCTTCCATTTGGAAATACCATCTCACAAATCCAAGTGACTGGGCAACAAGTCTTGGATATGTTTGAAAAATCACTCGGATCTATCTTGCAGGTCGATAAGGATGGCAAGAAGGTCTTAGATGAGAACGGGCAACCATTGTTAGAGCCAAGTGGTGGTTTCTTGCAAGTTTCGGGTGTGAAGGTCTACTATGATACCAACCTACCATCAGGCAAACGTGTCTTGGCTATCCAGGTTAAAAACCGTGCAACAGGTCGTTATGAACTACTGGACCTCGCAAAAACCTACTATCTTGCAACCAATGATTTCCTAGCTGCGGGTGGTGATGGCTACACTATGTTAGGTGGCGCGCGAGAAGAAGGCCCTTCTATGGATGCGGCCTTTGAAGAGTATCTGAAAACCGCTGATTTGACCCAGTATGAAAAGATCAATCCGAACTCACGGACGATTTCTGTGGATTCTAAAACCTTTAGTCTGCCGGTAGAAACGCCTCAAACGAATGCGGCTGCTAATGATGCGACTACAAATGTGCCATTGACTTATGAGGTGGCAGGTCAATTTAGCAAGAAGGCAGTTGTCTCAGAAAAAGCCCTCCCAAATACAGGAAGTGAACAGTCCATCTTCTTGCTCTTGATGGGAATGGTAGCTGGTTTGGCAGGTATCTTATCGAGCCGAAAACCAAAGCAAAAATAGGTTAAATTTCATATCTAGAAGAGTCTAGGGAAACGTTTTTACGCCTTTTCCCCTTGACTCTTTTTTGGTTTATGATATAATTAACCAGTAAAGAATCGGTGGCTATCTATGTTTTTTACGAAAAAGATAGCTAGGGAAGGAGTAACACATGAGACAGCTTGCACAGGAAATCGATAACTTTTTAAACGAGGTGATCTTGAGATCTGAGAACCAGCATGAAATTCTAATCGGGCATTGCACGAGTGACGTAGCCTTGACCAATACTCAGGAACACATCCTCATGCTCTTATCAGAAGAATCCCTAACCAATTCAGAGTTGGCCCGTCGCCTTAACGTCAGTCAGGCAGCAGTGACCAAGGCTATCAAGTCTTTGGTCAAAGAGGGCATGTTAGAGACATCGAGAGATCCAAAAGATGCGCGTGTGATCTTTTATCAACTGACAGAGCTGGCTCGACCGGTGGCAGAGGAACACCACCACCACCATGAGCACACGCTCTTAGCCTATGAACAAGTAGCAAGTCAGTTTACTCCAAATGAACAAGAAGTTATCCAGCGGTTTTTAACTGCTTTAGTAGGAGAAATCAAATAATGCGGTATATTACAGTAGAGGACTTGTCTTTCTATTATGACAAAGAACCTGTCCTCGAACACATCAACTACAGTGTTGATAGTGGGGAGTTTGTCACCCTGACTGGTGAAAATGGAGCTGCCAAGACAACGCTTATCAAGGCGAGCCTAGGCATCTTGCAACCAAGATTTGGCAAGGTAACCATCTCAAAGACAAATACTCATGGAAAAAAGCTAAGGATAGCTTATCTTCCCCAGCAGATAGCCAGTTTTAATGCTGGCTTTCCAAGTACGGTTTATGAATTTGTCAAGTCGGGTCGCTATCCGCGAAAGGGCTGGTTCCGTCGCTTGAATGCCCATGATGAGGAGCATATCAAGGCCAGTCTAGACTCAGTCGGTATGTGGGAACACCGTGACAAACGAATTGGCTCCCTCTCGGGGGGGCAAAAGCAACGAGCAGTGATTGCTCGGATGTTTGCTTCTGACCCAGATATCTTTGTCTTGGATGAGCCGACGACAGGGATGGATGCAGGGAGCAAAAATGAATTTTACGAGCTCATGCACCACAGTGCCCACCATCATGGCAAGGCTGTTTTGATGATTACCCATGACCCTGAGGAAGTTAAGGACTACGCAGATCGCAATATCCATCTAGTTCGTAATCAAGACTCGCCGTGGCGTTGTTTCAACGTTCACGAAAGCGACCAGGAGGTGGACCATGCTTAGTTTGTTATCTTATGACTTCATGCAACGTGCCTTCTTGGCGGTCATTGCCATGAGTCTCTTTTCTCCAGTTCTTGGGACCTTCCTTATCTTACGTCGTCAGAGTTTGATGAGTGATACCCTCAGTCACGTTTCTCTGTCAGGGGTAGCCTTTGGTCTGGTTTTGGGGATTTCTCCAACTATTTCAACCATTGCTATTGTCTTGATTGCAGCGGTCTTTCTGGAGTATCTCCGTACAGTCTATAAGAACTTTATGGAAATCGGGACTGCCATCCTCATGTCAACAGGACTTGCAGTGTCTCTTATCGTGATGAGTAAGGGTAAAAGTTCTAGTTCCATGAGTTTGGACCAATACCTTTTTGGGTCTATTGTGACCATTAGCCAAGAGCAGGTGATATTCCTCTTTGCCATTGCTGCGGTCGTTTTGCTCTTGACTTTCTTGTTCTTGCGACCAATGTATATCCTGACTTTTGATGAGGACACGGCCTTTGTGGACGGCTTGCCCGTTCGTACCATGTCTATTCTTTTTAACATGGTGACAGGGGTGGCCATTGCTCTTATGATACCAGCAGCAGGAGCCCTTTTGGTGTCGACCATTATGGTCTTGCCGGCTAGTATTGCCCTTCGTCTGGGGAAAAACTTCAAATCCGTTATGTTGCTAGCCAGTGCGATTGGCTTTTTGGGAATGGTGGCAGGACTTTATATTTCCTACTATGCGGAAACCCCTGCTAGCGCTAGTATTACCATTATCTTTGTAGCTGTCTTTTTGTTAGTCAGTCTATTGAAACGTTTTATCAAATAGGAGAATGAAATGAAAAAACTGAGCTTACTACTAGCTAGTCTATGTACCCTTTTTTTAGTGGCTTGTTCCAATCAAAAACAGGCAGATGGGAAGCTAAATATCGTGACAACCTTTTACCCTGTCTACGAATTTACCAAGCAAGTCACAGGAGATACTGCTAATGTAGAACTTCTAATCGGTGCTGGTACAGAACCTCACGAATACGAACCGTCTGCCAAGGCAGTTGCCAAAATCCAAGATGCAGATACCTTTGTCTATGAAAATGAAAATATGGAAACTTGGGTTCCTAAATTGCTAGATACCTTGGATAAGAAAAAGGTGAAAACCATCAAGGCGACAGGTGATATGTTACTCTTGCCAGGTGGTGAGGAAGAAGAGGAAGGGCATGATCATGGCGGTGAGGGTCACCATCACGACTACGATCCCCACGTTTGGTTATCACCAGTTCGTGCTATTAAACTAGTAGAACACATCCGTGATAGCTTGTCAGCAGATTATCCTGATAAAAAAGAGACTTTTGAAAAGAATGCGGCTGCCTATATTGAAAAATTGCAAGCATTGGACAAGGCCTACACAGATGGCTTGTCTCAAGCTAAACAAAAGAGCTTTGTGACCCAGCACGCTGCCTTTAACTACCTTGCCTTGGACTACGGTCTCAAGCAAGTATCCATCTCAGGTCTCTCACCAGATGCAGAGCCATCAGCAGCACGTTTGGCAGAATTGACAGAGTATATCAAGAAAAACAAGATTTCCTATATCTACTTTGAAGAAAATGCTTCACAAGCCCTCGCCAATACACTCTCAAAAGAAACAGGTGTCAAACTAGACGTGCTCAATCCGCTAGAAAGTCTGACAGAAGAAGCAACCAAGGCAGGTGAGGACTATATCTCCGTGATGGAGAAAAACCTCAAGGCTTTGAAACAAACAACAGACCAAGAAGGACCAGAAATCGAACCAGAGAAGGAAGAAAACACCAAGACAGTTCACAATGGTTACTTTGAGGATGCAGATGTCAAAGATCGTACCTTGAGTGACTATGTTGGCAACTGGCAATCTGTCTATCCTTTCCTTGAAGATGGGACCTTTGATCAAGTCTTTGACTACAAGGCTAAGTTGACTGGTAAGATGACCAAGGATGAGTATAAGGCTTACTATAGAAAAGGCTATCAGACAGATGTGACTAAGATCAACATCACGGACAACACTATGGAATTTGTTCAAGGTGGCCAAAGCAAGAAATTCACCTACAAGTATGTCGGCAAGAAAATCTTGACTTATAAGAAAGGCAATCGTGGCGTGCGCTTCCTCTTTGAAGCGACAGATGCGGACGCTGGACAGTTCAAGTATGTTCAGTTTAGTGACCACAATATCGCCCCAGTCAAGGCAGAACATTTCCATATCTTCTTTGGAGGCACCAGCCAAGAAGCTCTCTTTGAAGAGATGGACAACTGGCCAACCTACTATCCAGATAAGCTATCTGGTCAAGAAATCGCCCAAGAAATGTTGGCGCATTGATGCAAGAGAAAATCCCGCAAATCTGCGGGATTTTTTGGGTAGAAACGATCATCCAGTTAGGTTGCGAGACGGTAAACCGCCTCTGCGTAGATGTCCATAGCGCGATAAAGATCGTCTAGGACAGCTGCTTCATTTGCCTGATGTTCAGTTTGTTGTGCTCCTGGCAAAAGAGCGCCAAAGGCTACACAGTTTGGCATGGTACGGGCAAAGGTAGCACCACCTGACGAGAGAGGAGGAGTCTCATCTCCAGTTTTTTCTTGGTAAACTTGCATAAGAGTAGTAACGAGTTGGCTATCTCTTGCGACATAGAGGGGTGCTAGATAGTCAAATTCTTGGTAGTCAAGTTGGTAGTCTTTGGCGCACTGAGTGAGCTGTGCCACCAGTTTCTCCTTATCTGCTAGCACAGGTATACGTATGTCGATCCGAATTTCGGAGCGATCGGGATTGATGGTCAACCCTGCAACATTAAAGGAAAGGGAACCAGACGGTTCATCAGCAACTTCTCCAAAGATTCCAAGCCCTCTACCATCTTGCCCTGCTTTGTCGGCTAGAAAATGGAGGGCAGGGTGGGGTTGGAGAGGCGCGAGCACACTAGCAAGCCGAATGACTGCATTGACACCTTGACTAGCATCTTTGGCGTGTTTAGGTACCCCGAGTACGGTCACGGTTTGGTCTGTGGTTTGGTGATCAAAATTTGCTTCCTTCAAACCTCTACAAACCGCTTCATAAAGAGGACCTTGGTAACTTGCCTTATCTGGTACGACATTAAAGGCACCTCCGACATCGAGTTTGAGAATATCAGAGCCGGGGCCATGAAGCTTGACTTGAAGGAGCCCCTTTTCAGCGTATGTCAAAGGAAATGACGAATCCGGTGCAAATCCCATGCTGGCTTGTTCTTCGAGGGCGTTGTAGCGTGCCATACATCTCCAAAGAGTTTCTTCATCCGTACCAAAGATAAAACGCACGCGCTTCTTAAATTGGATGCCTTGGTCAAGCAAGCTTTTCACTGCGTAGAGAGCTGCGAGTGAAGGACCTTTGTCGTCTTGTGCTCCTCGTCCATAGAGTTTGCCTTCTCTGATAGTTGCTTCAAATGGAGGAGATTGCCAATCTGACAAATCTCCTGCAGGCACAACATCCAAGTGACAGAGGACGGCAAGGAGTTCTCCCTCACCAACCTCTGCATAACCATAATAGCCCTTGGGATCAATATAGGTTTTAAAGCCAAGTTCACGGCAGATTTCCAGCGTCTTTTCTAGAACGTCTTGAATAGCTTGTCCAAAAGGTGTCCCATTTTCCCCTTCTTGGAGGACAGATGGGTAGTAGATGAGAGTCTTTAGACTCTGTATAAAGCTCTGTTTAATGGAGTCAGTGATGTAGACGGTCATTCGTTTTACCTCACACTTTGTTCTAAAGGAATGGTAGGAAGGTACCTAGGATAAGAAGAAGTATGCTCACAATGACAATAACGACAATGAGTTTAGTAACAAATTTCCACCAAGTTCCTAGACTGATACGACCGAGCGCGAGAGCCCCCATAACGATACCAGAAGTTGGAGCGACAAGGTTTAGTACACCAGATGCAGATTGATAGGCAGTGATGATGAGACTAGGTTTTACGTTAACGAACTCACCAAGTGGTGCCATGATTCCCATTGTAGCACTAGCAAGTCCAGATGAAGATGGGATAAGGAATGACATAGGAAGGTAGAAGAGGTAAGTCAAAACGATGAAGACTTGAGAAGAGAGACCTTGAAGTCCGACTTCACCCCAGTGTAGAATAGTTGCAGTAATCATACCGTCGTTCATGATAACTTGGATACCACGAGCCACTGCACAAATCAAGGCTACGGTGAGAAGATCTGCTGCACCAGCCATAAAGGTAGAGATAATCTTGCTTTCCTTAAGACCGTAAACAACACCAATAAGAATACCCATCACAGCAAAGAGCATCGCACCTTCTGGGAAGTACCAGCTACCGAAAGGTAAGGCAGATGAACCGATAGCTCCACCAATAACAGGGAGACCAATCAACCAATTCTTGAAGTCTTCAAATAGAGTGATGTGCAAGTCTACCCAAGGGATAAAGCTGGCGATCATGATGATGAAAGTCAAGATGAACAAGGCAAGAACATGTTTTTGTTTCTTGTTCAAGACAGATGGAGCATTTTCGTTATCAGTGACATTGAAGTGTTTAAGGTCTTCTTCACGTTGAGAGTATACAAGTGATTTTGTGGGATCCTTTTGAATCTTTTCTGCATAGCGGTAGACAAAGTAAGTACTAATACCTGTCATAACAAACCAGAAGATGATACGAAGGATGACCCCGTCCATAGATGACACACCTGCGGTATCAGAAGCGATAACAGTAGCAAAAGGATTGAGAGTAGAGGCAAGACAGCCGACTTGGGAACCTAGTAGAATGATGGCAACGGCAGTAATGCTATCAAAACCAACAGCCATCATAACAGGAACAAGGAGTGGGTAAAATGCCATGGTTTCTTCACCCATACCATAAGTTGTTCCTCCAAGTGCAAAGAGGGGCATGAGGATGAGGATCAGCATTTTTTCGCGTCCTTTGTATTTCTTAACAATAGAGGCAATACCAACATCTAATGTGCCTGTAGCATTGACAACGCCGAGAAATCCTCCAACCATGAGGATGAAGAAGGCTACGTCAATAGCGGCTTTAGTTGGTTCGTGACCGAGCATCGCCCGAATCGGAGCCATTAGGATATCGTAAATCCCTTGGGGATTAGATTCAACAGTTTGATAGGTACCTGCAATGAGGTCACCTGCTTCGTTCGTGTCATACTTACCTGCTGGAATGATCCAAGTCAAGATTGCCATGATAGCAATAATAATGATCAAAACAGTGTAAGATGAAGGCATTTGGAACCTTTTTTTTGTTTTTTCACTCATTTGTTTTTCCTCCTAAACTATGCCACAAAGTATAAAAACGAATGATGTTGGTTTACCTGAGTACTCCTGGTTAGAGCTTGTACTTGGGTTAAAATGGCTAGTCTTTAACAATAATTGTTCCGCTTTCGGACTCGATCAAGGCGCCTAGATTGCTGAGGGAAGTGATAACAGCCTTGCCTTCTGGGCGATTGGATACAAAATCGATAGCAGCTTCGACTTTTGGTAGCATGCTACCCGGTGCGAATTGTCCTTGCTTGATGTATTCTTTTAGTTGACTGACGGTAACGTGTTCAAGTTTTTCTTGGTCTGGTTTATTGTAGTTGACATAAACATAGTCTACGCCAGTAAGGACGATGAAGAGATCAGCTTCGACGAGTTCTGCTAGTCGTTGAGAAGCAAAGTCTTTGTCGATAACGGCTTCGACCCCACGTAAGTAACCGTTTTCATTTTTAACAACAGGGATACCTCCTCCACCTGCTGCGATGACAACTTGAGCATTATCGAGCAAGGTGCGGATGCTGTTGATTTCTTTAATGTCGATTGGTTTTGGTGAAGCCACCACTTTACGCCAGCCACGACCGGCATCTTCTTTGAAGGTTGCTCCTGTTTTTTCGCTCTCAGCTTTGGCATCCTCTTCTGAGTAGAATGGACCGATTGGTTTGGTGGGATTAATAAAGGCAGGGTCTTCTTTGTCTACTATAACTTGGGTAACAACAGAAGCGACATTTTTATCAAGTCCTACATCGAGCAATGCGTTATCAAGAGCACATTGTAGCCAAAAACCGATACTACCTTCGGTCATGGCAACCAAAGAATCAAGTGGGAAGGCAGGATTTTTTTCCGAATTTGCCATCAAGTGTTGAAGTAAGAGATTACCCACCTGAGGACCATTTCCGTGAGTGATGATCAGTTCATCACCGTTTTGAATCAACTTGACCAGATGACGAGCTGTTTCTACCAGAGCAGCTTGTTGAGCTTGGGCAGATGGATCAGTGGAGAGGATGGCATTTCCGCCTAAAGCAACGACGATTTTTCTATGAGACATGAGCTCTCCTTTCTTTAATATGGTAAACCTGACAGAACTCCAAGAGCTACAGGCAGGTATGATGATAAAATATGAAGTGGAGATAGCGTCTTTTCAAAAGACAAATTAGTCATTACTACTAATAAAAGGGGTTGAACGCACAGCCGACGTTTATCAGAATGAGACTAGGAAGCAGGAAGATGACAAGAGTAAGGTGGCAAATCTGTCAAACGGAATCCTTGCTTTCTTTCGCTAGAACTGATAAGCTATCATAGCTTTCGTCTCAACCCCTGTGTTGTGTATACGAGTAAGTTTTATACTTTAGGAATGTAGAGATTTCCAAGAGTAGCAGCCATAACAGCTTTGATAGTGTGCATACGGTTTTCTGCTTGGTCAAAGTGACGAGCATACTTGCTGCGGAAGACTTCGTCTGTTACTTCCATTTCTTCTACGCCAAATTTTTCAGCAACATCTTTACCGTAAACAGTGTGAGTGTCGTGGAATGCTGGTAAGCAGTGCAAGAAGATCAAGTTTTCGTTGCCTGCCTTTTTCACTAAGTCCATATTGACTTGGTAAGGTTTCAAAAGTGCAACGCGTTCTGCGAATTTGTCTTCTTCACCCATAGATACCCAAACGTCTGTGTAAAGTACGTCTGCACCTTTGACAGCTTCGTCTGCATCTTCGGTGATGAGGATGTGTGCGCCGCTTTCTTTAGCAAATCCTTCAGCCAATTCAACGATTTCTTTTTCTGGGAAGAGTTCTTTTGGTGAGAAGATGTGAACGTTAACACCAAGGATAGCACCCGTTACGAGTAAGCTGTTGGCAACGTTGTTACGTCCATCACCACAGTATACCAATGTCAAGCCTTCCAAGCGACCGAAGTTTTCTTGAACAGTCAAGTAGTCAGCCAGCATTTGAGTTGGGTGCCATTCGTCAGTCAGACCATTCCATACTGGAACACCTGAGAATTCTGCCAATTCTTCAACCATACGTTGGCTGAAGCCGCGGAATTCAATCCCGTCAAACATGCGTCCCAATACTTTAGCAGTATCTTCAGTAGATTCTTTTTTGCCTAACTGAATGTCATTTGCTCCGAGGTATTCTGGATGAGCACCAAGGTCAATAGCTGCAGTTGTAAAGGCTGCACGTGTACGAGTAGAAGTTTTTTCAAACAGGAGGGCGATATTTTTACCAGCAAGGTAGTGGTGTTGGATATTGCGTTTCTTCAAGTCTTTCAAATGAGCTGAAAGTCCGATTAGGTATTCTAACTCTGCGCGAGTAAAGTCTTTTTCTGCTAAGAAGCTGCGTCCTTGGAATACTGAATGTGTCATTCTATTATTTCCTCTTTCTATTTTTTTACATTTTTTATTGACAAATACTGAACAGCGATTATACTTCTTCACGTTCAAATGGCATAGACATACAACGAGGTCCACCACGGCCCCGAACCAATTCACTTCCGCGAATCTTAATCAAGCGAAGCCCGTATTCTTCTAGGATCTTATTGGTAATGGTATTGCGGGCATAAACGACAACTACACCAGGTGCGATGGTCAAAGTGTTGGAGCCATCATTCCATTGTTCACGCGCAGCTGCTACGATATTGCCACCACCGCAACGGATCAAATGAACTTTTTCTACGCCGAGGTTCTTCGCAAGAAGTTCAGCTAAGTCACCTTTTTCTTCAACAATCTTGAGTTTTTCATTTTCATAAGTGACAGAGTAGACACGAAGATCGCCTTCGATTTCTGGGTGAATTGTGAACTTGTCATAGTCAACCATGGTGAAGACAGTATCCAAGTGCATGAATTTACGGTTGTTAGCAAATTCAAATGCCAATACTTTCTTGAAGCCAACATTTTTCTTGAAGATGTTCACCAAGAGTTTTTCAATCGAAGCTGCATCTGTACGTTGAGAAATACCTACTGCGAGAACGTCTTTAGAAAGAACGAGCTCATCTCCACCTTCAATACGTGTATCTTCTTCACGGTTGTAGACCAATTCTACTTTTCCACCATAGATTGGATGGTGTTTGAAAATGTATTTACCATAAAGAGTTTCACGGTTACGAGTATCTGCATACATGTGGTTAAGCGATACGGCATTACCAATAGTTGCAAATGGGTCGCGAGTGAAGTAGAGGTTTGGCATTGGGTCGATAGCAAATGGATAGTCTGACTCAACCAAGTCAGTTAAGCCTTTTGCTTCTTCAGGAATTTCCGGCAATTCAACTTTTTGAACCCCTGCCATAGTTTTTTCAACCAATTCTTGGTTGTCCTTGATGCCGTGAAGCAATTCACGAATAGCCGCCTTGGTTTGACGACCACGGATGTTGGCTTCGTCTAAATATTCCTCGATAAATTGATCGCGGATTTCTGGGGAAGTCAATGATTCAGCAGCCAATTGCTCTAGGTAAAGGACCTCAATTCCTTCATCACGAAGAGCTTGAGCAAATGCGTCATGTTCTTTTTGAGCATCTTCCAAGAATGGAATGTCATCAAAAAGAAGCCTTTCGAGATAGTCCGGCAACAAGTTTTCCAACTCTTTGCCTGGACGGTGCAACATAACTTTTTTCAGTTTCCCAATTTCTGAGAATACCTGAATTGGATGTGAAGACATGTGTTTTCCTCCTTAAAAATTTTTAACGGTGGCACCTTTTTGGTACCGCTTACATTTACGTTATATCATATTCTCAGAGGCGTGTCAATAGTAAAAAATGATTAAAAATTCGGACAAAACAAGGTTTTAGTAGTATTTTATGTTATTATACGATGGCAAAAGGAATTAGAGGAAATAAATGTATAAACTTCTACTAAAAAGAATATAATATTTTTTGAAAAAATTATGCTAAATTTCACATTTTAAGAAGAAATGTCCAGATTTTAATTCAGTTCTGACGAGGAATTGAGAGGAGCAGTGATTGAAAGTCGTTTAGAAAATTATATGAAATCTATCTGAAAGCCTTTCTTTTGAATGGCATAAAATGTATATTGTACAAATTATAGAATCTTTTCCGAGTATTTAGGAAGACAGCCTTGTCTTATTGACGGTACCTAGATTTTTTGTTATAGTCAACGAGGTAACAACGAGGAAGAAGGATTTATTCACAAGTTGTGGATAAGTCTGGGGAGAGCAGGACATTCAGCTAATATCCTAGAGGGTTCTTGATAATAGTACCGGCAACTAGTAACTGGCCAGTTTTCTAGTAGAAATCCTAGTGCAGTGGGGATTTGAGCAGAGTTTGCTGAAGGTGATGGGTTGAAAGTCAAAGAACTGGAGTCTAGAAAAGCTAGTTTTTAGGCATGTTTTCTTATCCACAATCTGTGGATAACTTTGTGAACAAGAGAAATAATCAGAGAAAGAGATATGAGATGATGACAAAAATAAAACCGCATGGACCATTACCAACTCAGGCCCAGCTGGATTATTTAGAGGATGAACTAGCTGCCTTTATCCATTTTGGCCCCAATACCTTTTATGACCAAGAATGGGGAAGTGGACAAGAGGATCCCAAGCGTTTTAACCCGACCAAGTTGGATGCGCGTGAGTGGGTTCGAGTGCTCAAAGAAACGGGTTTTAAAAAACTGATTTTGGTGGTGAAGCACCACGATGGTTTTGTCCTCTACCCGACAGCACATACAGATTATTCGGTCAAGGCTAGCCCTTGGAGGGATGGAAAGGGGGACTTGCTCCTTGAGGTTTCCCAAGCTGCGACTGAGTTTGATATGGATATGGGAGTGTATTTGTCTCCTTGGGATGCTCACAGTCCCCTCTATCACGTGGACCGAGAAGCGGACTACAATGCCTACTATCTGGCTCAATTGAAGGAAATCTTGTCAAATCCTGCCTATGGCAATGCTGGGAAGTTCGCTGAGGTGTGGATGGATGGTGCTCGAGGCGAAGGGGCCCAAAAAGTCAACTATGAGTTTGAAACTTGGTTTGAAACCATTCGTGACTTGCAGGGGGATTGTTTGATTTTCTCAACTGAGGGAACTAGTATCCGCTGGATTGGCAATGAACGGGGCTATGCAGGGGATCCCTTGTGGCAAAAAGTCAAGCCAGATCAGTTGGGGACAGAAGCTGCATTAGATTATCTACAGCATGGTGATCCCTCGGGTACGCTATTTTCAATCGGGGAGGCGGATGTATCCCTTCGCCCAGGATGGTTTTACCATGAGGATCAGGATCCCAAGTCTCTCGAGGAGTTGGTCGAGATTTATTTTCACTCAGTGGGGCGGGGAACCCCTCTTTTGCTCAACATCCCGCCAAACCAAGATGGTGTCTTTGATGAAAAGGATATCCAGCGACTTTATGAATTTACGACCTATCGTGATGAACTCTATAAAGAAGATTTGGCTTTGGGAGCCAAGGTATCTGGCCCTGCTCTATCACCAGACTTTGCCTGTTCTCACCTGACAGATGGACGGAAGACCAGTTCATGGGCAAGTGATGCAGAGTTGCCAGTCCAATTAGAGCTCGATTTAGGGGCACCTAAAACTTTTGATGTGATTGAGTTAAGAGAAGATTTGAAGATGGGGCAACGCATCGCTGCTTTCCGTGTTCAGGTAGAGTTGGATGGTGTCTGGCAGGAGTTTGGATCTGGTTATACTGTTGGCTATAAACGCCTCCTACGAGGATTAGTCGTTGAGGCGCAGAAGATTCGTGTCGTCATTACAGAGGCCCAGACTTTGCCTTTGTTAACTAAGATTTCTCTCTATAAAACGCCCACCTTGTCGAAAAAAGCAAATTCTCAGGATCTAGCTTTTTCAGAGAGCAGTCTAGCTGTGGCAAAGGGAGAAAATATTCACTTTACAGTGAAGCGCAGAGAATCTAGTAGTCCTTTAGAAGCTAAGATTTCGATTCAACCAGGGACAGGTGTGCATGGTGTCGCTTATCGGGACGAGATTCAAGTCCTTGCGTTTCAAGTTGGCGAGATTGAAAAAAGGCTGACGATACCAACCTTGTATTTTGCAGGAGATAAAACCTTGGACTTTTATCTGAATTTGACGGTAGATGGGCAGCTGATTGACCAGCTTCAGGTCCAAGTTTCATAAAAGAAGAACCTTTGCGCGATGCAAAGGTTCTTTTGGTTATGAGTGATTTGGTAGCCAGCTGAGAGTGAAGGTCAGTTGCTCAGCTTTCAAGAGGTCTTGGTGTTGAATGCTAGATACTGGCACCTTATCCAGTCGGCATTCTTTGACAAAGTTGAAATGGCTGTAGTTTTGCTCGGCATGGATATCCAGCCATTTACCTTCTTTAGCCAGGTAGACACGGAGATGGTCAAAGAGAGGAATTCCGAGATCGTAGCTTGGTTTGCCTGGACAGGTCGGATAGAATCCGAGAGCCGACCAGATGTACCAAGCAGAGAGACTACCATTGTCTTCATCGCCAGGATAGGCTTCCCAGCTTGGGTGAAAGGCTTTCTGACGCAGGGTCTTGATGAGAAGGGCAGTGTAGTCAGGGTAGTCGCTGTAGCGGAAGAGATAAGGAATGTGGAAGCTAGGCTGGTTGGAAATGGCGATTTGCCCAAAGGGAGCGGTAGCCATCTCGCTCATTTCATGAATCTCATAACCATAACCTGTCGTTTCAAAGAGAGGAGTATCCTGGCAGGCTTTCAAAAGATAGTGGCTAAATGCTTCTTTTCCACCCATCAGTTGGATTAAGCCAGGGATGTCGTGTAGAACGCCCAAAGTCGCTTGAATGGCGGAACATTCGGCGTAGTCGCGTCCCCAACTGTAAGGAGAGAAGTCAGGACGGAAGTTTCCTTGACGATCTCGCGCACGCATATAGCCTGTCTCAGAGTCAAAGAGATGACGGAAATTCTGCGATGTGACCTTATAAGTCTGGGCGATGTCATTCTGACCAAGCTTTTCGGCACAGCTGGCGATGCAAAAATCACTATAGGCGTAGTCTAGGGTGTGGCTGACGCTTTCGTGGTGGTCGGTAGAGAGGTAGCCCAGTTCTTGGTATTGGGCTAGTCCGTGGCGGCCATTGATGCTGAGAGGGTCGGACTTGCTGGCTGTTTCAAGCATGGCTTGGAGGAGTTCTTCTTCTAAGTCGGGGGCCATGTCCTTGCAGGCGCTATCTGCGATAATGCCGTCTAAAAGAGTGCCAGGCATCATGCCACGTTCATCTGGAGCCAGCCACTTTGGAAGAAATCCAGTATCGCGGTAGCTATTAAGGAAACCTTCTAAAAAGCGGTGATAGTGTTTCGGTATGACAAGGGCAAAGAGGGAAAAGGTGGTGCGGAAGGTATCCCAGAAGCCATTGTTGCTAAAGAGGACGCCGGGCTTGACAGTACCAGTAGACAAATCCACGTGAATGGCTTGCCCTGATTCATCTACTTCGTAAAAAGTCTGCGGGAAGAGGAAGAGTCTGTAAAGGCAGTGGTCAAAGAAGGTTCGGTCAGCCTCTCCTGTCTCCATAATATCAAAACGATGGAGGAGATTTTCCCAGTCTGCTTGTGCATTTGCTTTACAGATATCAAAGTCCTTTTGAGGTAGATTAAGCAGAGCTTGAGAAGGGGAGATGAAAGAAGTCGCTAGCCGAATCTCGGCATGACTATCTGCTAGGTCAATTCGCCAGTCTCCACCTTCTTGGCTGATAGCAAGAAGATCCGCATTCATTTGTAGGGCAGTGAATAGTATCAGCGGACTTTTATTGGTCTCTGTTTTACCTTCTTGTCTTAGGACCAGAGTCCGCTTATCTACTTGCTTGACTGTCAGTTCATCTGCTGCGTGAAGATAGAGGGAGAGGGCTTTGCCTTGCTTTTGCTCCAAACGAATAGAAGCGCCGTAGCAAGTTGGTGTGAGCTGGGTTTCAATCTGATAGCGCAGGGAGAAAATCTTCAGATAATGAGGTTGGAAGGAGGCCTTATCTAGGTCATAGGAAGACTGACGATGAAAGAGACTATCTCCACCTAGCTGGCCTATGACAGGTGTCAGAAGCAGCCAAGAGTAGTCACCAATCCAAGGACTGGGCTGGTGGGTTAAGCGAATCCCCTGAAAGATGGGTAGATGCGGATCGAAGAACCAAGCTCCCTCCTGGTCACTGGTCTGGGGCACAAAATAATTCATCCCAAAAGGAACGCCTGTGTAAGGCAGGGTATTCCCCCGAGAAAAGGCATGCTTGCTAGCAGTGCCAAAACGAGTATCGATGATTTCAAGTAGTGGTTTCATAGTCGTTCCTTTAGCTGTTTTTCTACATTATATCAGAAAAAGGGTGGCTTTAGATATGGGGTTCAAAAGAAAGCAATTTTGTAGAGAAATGACTAACATTTGTGTATATATTTTCTAAGCTAAAAGCTTTATACTGAACATGAAACTTGTTTGAAAGAGGTAAAATTGATTATGGTATATTCTAAAGAAATTGTCAGAGAGTGGCTTGATGAAGTAGCAGAGCGTGCCAAGGACCATCCGGAGTGGGTGGATGTCTTTGAGCGTTGCTATACAGACACCTTGGATAATACGGTCGAGATTCTAGAAGATGGCTCAACCTTTGTCTTGACTGGGGATATTCCTGCCATGTGGCTTCGGGATTCGACGGCCCAACTCAGACCCTACCTTCATGTGGCTAAAAGAGACGCCCTCCTGCGTCAGACCATTGCAGGTTTGGTTAAGCGTCAGATGACCTTGATTCTCAAGGATCCTTATGCCAATTCCTTCAATATTGAGGAAAACTGGAAGGGACACCACGAGACTGACCATACCGATCTTAATGGCTGGATTTGGGAACGCAAGTACGAGGTGGATTCGCTTTGCTATCCTTTGCAACTGGCTTATCTCCTCTGGAAAGAAACAGGAGAAATTAGTCAGTTTGATGAAACTTTTGTCACAGCAACTAAGGAAATCCTTCATCTGTGGACGGTGGAACAAGACCATAACAACTCTCCTTATCGTTTTGTCCGCGACACAGATCGAAAAGAAGATACTTTGGTAAATGATGGCTTTGGACCTGACTTTGCAGTGACAGGTATGACCTGGTCAGCTTTCCGACCGAGTGATGACTGCTGCCAGTATAGCTATTTGATTCCGTCCAATATGTTTGCTGTAGTAGTCTTGGGGTACGTGCAAGAAATCTTTACAGAACTAGACCTAGCTGATAGTGAGAGTATTATTGCTGATGCTAACCGTCTCCAGGCTGAAATCCAAGAAGGCATCGAAAATTACGCCTACACCACTAATAGCAAGGGTGAAAAGATTTACGCCTTTGAAGTGGATGGTTTAGGAAATGCTAGCATCATGGACGATCCAAATGTACCGAGTCTGCTGGCGGCGCCTTATCTGGGCTATTGCGACATTGAAGACGAAGTTTATCAAGCAACTCGTCGCACCATTCTAAGCCCTGAAAATCCATATTTCTACCAAGGTGAATACGCTAGTGGTCTCGGAAGTTCTCATACCTTTTATCGCTATATCTGGCCGATTGCTCTGTCTATCCAAGGCTTGACAACAAGTGATAAGGCAGAGAAAAAATTCTTGCTGGATCAGCTGGTTGCCTGCGATGGTGGTACAGGTGTTATGCACGAAAGCTTCCACGTGGACGACCCAACGCTTTACTCACGTGAATGGTTCTCTTGGGCCAACATGATGTTCTGTGAATTGGTCTTGGATTACCTGGATATCCGCTAGTCAGTTCTTTAGTTAGATAGAAATAAAAATTTAAGTTAGAATGAGGTTTTACTCATGGAAAATGTTGTAGTTCATATTATCTCACACAGTCACTGGGATCGTGAGTGGTACTTGCCTTTTGAAAGTCACCGGATGCAGTTGGTGGAGTTATTTGACAATCTTTTTGATCTCTTTGAAAATGACCCTGAGTTCAAGAGTTTCCACTTGGATGGCCAAACCATTGTCCTGGATGACTACTTGGAAATTCGCCCTGAAAATCGTGACAAAGTCCAACGTTACATAGACGAAGGCAAACTCAAAATTGGTCCCTTTTACATCTTGCAGGATGATTACTTGATTTCAAGTGAAGCCAACGTCCGCAATACCTTGATTGGTCAGCAAGAAGCTGCAAAATGGGGTAAATCAACCCATGTTGGTTACTTCCCAGATACCTTTGGAAATATGGGACAAGCGCCTCAAATCCTTCAAAAATCAGGCATTCACGTGGCAGCCTTTGGGCGTGGTGTGAAGCCGATTGGATTTGACAACCAAGTCCTCGAAGATGAGCAGTTTACTTCCCAGTTTTCAGAAATGTACTGGCAGGGCGCTGATGGAAGTCGTGTCCTCGGTATCCTCTTTGCCAACTGGTATAGTAATGGGAATGAAATCCCTGTTGATAAGGATGAGGCCCTGGCCTTCTGGAAACAAAAATTGTCAGACGTACGTGACTACGCTTCGACCAACCAATGGTTGATGATGAACGGATGTGACCACCAGCCTGTACAGCGAAATCTGAGCGAAGCGATTCGTGTGGCCAATGAACTCTTCCCAGATGTGACCTTTGTGCATAGTTCCTTTGATGACTATGTCCATGCAGTAGAAAGTGCTCTACCTGAGCAACTATCTACCGTTACAGGTGAGTTGACAAGTCAGGAAACAGATGGCTGGTACACACTTGCCAACACTTCTTCATCCCGCATTTACCTCAAACAAGCCTTCCAAGAAAATAGCAACCTGCTAGAACAAGTAGTAGAACCATTGACTGTCATCACTGGCGGACATAACCACAAGGACCAGTTGACCTATGCTTGGAAAGTCCTTCTACAAAATGCTCCCCATGATAGTATCTGTGGCTGTAGTATTGACGAAGTTCACCGCGAGATGGAGACACGTTTTGCTAAGGTCAACCAAGTCGGAAACTTCGTTAAGACCAATCTTCTCAACGAGTGGAAGGGTAAAATTGCAACCCACGAAGCCCAAAGCGACCATCTCTTTACCGTCATCAACACAGGCCTACATGACAAGGTTGATACGGTCAGCACCGTGATTGATGTGGCGACTTGTGATTTCAAAGAATTGCACCCAACAGAAGGCTATAAGAAGATGGCAGCTTTGACCTTGCCAAGCTACCGTGTCGAAGACTTGGAGGGGCATGCTGTAGAAGCGAAAATCGAAGATCTGGGAGCTAACTTTGAGTATGATTTGCCAAAAGACAAGTTCCGTCAGGCTCGCATCGCTCGTCAAGTGCGCGTGACAGTTCCTGTTCATCTAGCACCACTTTCTTGGACAACCTTCCAATTGCTCGAAGGAGAACAAGAACACCGTGACGGTATTTACCAAAACGGAGTGATTGATACGCCATTTGTAACGGTCAGTGTGGATGACAATATCACAGTCTACGACAAGACAACTCATGAAGCTTATGAAGATGTTATTCGCTTTGAAGACCGTGGTGACATCGGAAATGAGTACATCTATTTCCAACCAAAAGGAACAGAGCCTATCTACGCAGAACTCAAAGGCTGTGAAGTCTTGGAAAATACAGCACGTTTTGCCAAGATCTTGCTCAAGCATGAATTGACAATTCCAGTAAGTGCAGATGAAAAGCTGGATGCGGAACAAAGAGGTATCATCGAGTTTATGACGCGTGAAGCTGGGCGCTCAGAAGAATTGACAACCCTTCCTCTTGAAACAGAGATGACCGTCTTTGTTGACAATCCACAAATCCGCTTCAAGACTCGCTTTACTAACACAGCCAAGGACCACCGTATCCGTCTCTTGGTTAAGACTCATAATACGCGTCCAAGCAATGACTCTGAAAGCATTTATGAGGTGGTGACACGACCAAATAAACCAGCGGCTTCATGGGAAAATCCTGAAAATCCTCAACACCAACAAGCCTTTGTCAGTCTGTATGATGATGAAAAAGGGGTGACGGTGGCAAATAAAGGATTGCACGAGTATGAAATCCTTGGAGAGGACACTATTGCAGTGACCATTCTTCGTGCCTCAGGTGAGTTAGGTGACTGGGGTTACTTCCCAACACCAGAAGCTCAATGCTTGCGTGAGTTTGAAGTCGAGTTTACACTTGAATGCCACCAAGCAGGGGAACGCTTCTCAGCCTTCCGTCGTGCCAAAGCCTTCCAAACACCATTTACTAGTCTTCAGCTTGCTAAACAAGAAGGAAGTGTGGCAGCGACTGGTAGCCTCTTGAGTCATGCGGCACTCAGCTTACCACAAGTTTGCCCAACAGCCTTTAAAGTGGCGGAAAATGAAGAAGGATATGTCCTCCGTTACTACAATATGAGTCAAGAAAATGTGCGTATATCAGAACAGCAACAAACCATTTTGGATTTGCTTGAGCGACCATATCCAGTTCATTCAGGACTTTTAGCACCACAAGAGATTCGCACAGAATTGATTAAAAAAGAAGACATTTAATAGTTTTAAAGTGTTTGATAACTAATACTATGAGATAGAAAGGAGGGGCGAAAAAGTATGAACTAACTGCTGATTCGCCCCTTTTTACGGTAAAGAACAATGACCATTGCAACCATTGATATCGGAGGGACTGGGATTAAGTTTGCCAGTCTGACTCCTGATGGAAAAATACTAGATAAGACAAGTACACCGACACCAGAAACCCTAGAAGATTTACTGGCATGGCTAGACCAACGTCTGTCGGAGAAAGATTATAAGGGCATTGCCATGAGCGTCCCAGGCGCGGTCAATCAAGAAACGGGTGTGATTGAGGGAATCAGTGCCGTGCCTTACATCCATGGCTTTTCTTGGTATGAGGCCCTTGCTCATCATCAACTCCCTGTCCATCTAGAAAATGATGCCAACTGCGTTGGACTTAGTGAACTGCTGGCTCACCCAGAGATTGAAAATGCAGCCTGTGTCGTTATTGGGACAGGGATCGGTGGGGCCATGATTATCAATGGCAAGCTTCACCGAGGTCGTCATGGCTTGGGGGGAGAGTTTGGCTATATGACAACCATTGCACCTGCTGAAAAACTCAACAACTGGTCGCTACTAGCCTCTACAGGAAACATGGTTCGCTACGTAATTGAAAAATCTGGTCAGACTGACTGGGATGGTCGCAAGATTTACCAAGAAGCTACAGCAGGCAATGCCCTTTGCCAAGAAGCCATTGAGCGCATGAACCGTAATCTGGCTCAAGGCTTGCTCAATATCCAGTATCTGATCGATCCAGATGTCATTAGTCTGGGAGGCTCTATCAGTCAAAATCCAGACTTCATCCAAGGTGTCAAAAAAGCTGTCGATGAATTTGTCGAAAGCTACGAAGAATATACCATCGCTCCAGTGATCCAAGCCTGCACCTATCATGCAGATGCCAATCTCTATGGTGCCCTTGTCAACTGGTTGCAGGAGGAAAACCAATGGTAATTTTTACTGGACTTAGTTCCAAGCAAACGCAGGCAATTGACTTGCTGACAAAACATATCTCTTTACCAGATGTGGAAGTTGCAGTCGCTCAGTCTGATCAAACGTCTATCTCGATTATAGGTCAAGGTGGACACTATCAACTAACCTATCGCAAACCTCACCAACTTTACCGCGCCTTGTCCTTGTTGGCAACAGCTCTAGTAGAAGCTGACAAAGTGGCGATTGAGGAGCAGGCGGCTTATGAAGATTTGGCCTACATGGCAGACTGTTCTCGAAATGCCGTGCTGAATGTGGCTTCTGCCAAGCAGATGATTGAGGTCTTGGCTCTCATGGGCTACTCAACCTTTGAACTCTACATGGAAGACACCTATCAGATTGAGGGGGAGCCTTATTTTGGTTACTTCCGTGGCGCCTACTCAGCAGAGGAGTTGCAGGAAATAGAAGCCTACGCCCAGCAGTTTGACATGACCTTTGTGCCTTGCATCCAGACCTTGGCCCACTTGTCAGCCTTTGTCAAATGGGGGGTCAAGGAAGTGCAGGAGCTCCGTGATGTAGAGGACATTCTTCTTATCGGCGAAGAAAAGGTTTATGACCTGATTGATGGCATGTTTGCCACTCTGTCTAAACTGCAGACTCGCAAGGTCAATATCGGGATGGACGAGGCCCACTTGGTTGGCTTGGGACGCTACCTCATCTTGAACGGTGTTGTAGACCGTAGTCTCCTCATGTGTCAACACTTGGAGCGCGTGCTGGATATTGCCGATAAGTATGGTTTCCACTGTCAGATGTGGAGTGATATGTTCTTTAAACTCATGTCAGCGGATGGCCAGTACGATCGTGACGTGGAGATTCCAGAGGAAACTCGTGTCTACCTAGATCGTCTCAAAGACCGTGTAACCTTGGTTTACTGGGATTATTATCAGGATAGCGAGGAAAAATACAATCGCAATTTCCGCAACCATCACAAGATTAGCCAAGATATTGCCTTTGCAGGTGGTGCTTGGAAGTGGATCGGTTTCACACCCAACAACCATTTTAGCCGTCTTATTGCTCTTGAAGCCAACAAAGCCTGTCGTGCTAATCAGATAAAAGAAGTCATCGTGACGGGTTGGGGAGACAATGGTGGTGAAACTGCCCAGTTTTCTATCCTACCAAGTCTGCAAATCTGGGCAGAGCTCAGCTACCGCAATGACCTAGACCGTTTGTCTGCTCACTTCAAAACCAATACAGGTCTATTAATTGAGGACTTTATGCAGATTGACCTTGCCAACCTCTTGCCAGACCTACCAGGCAATCTCAGTGGTATCAATCCTAACCGCTATGTCTTTTATCAGGATGTTCTCTGCCCGATCCTTGACAGACACATGACACCTGAACAGGACAAACCTCACTTTGCCCAAGCAGCTGAGATTCTTGCTGTTATCAAAGCAAAAGCAGGCGCCTACGCCTATCTATTTGAAACTCAGGCTCAGTTGAACCAGATTTTAAGTAGCAAGGTCGATGTGGGACGACGCATTCGTCAGGCTTACCAAGCGGGCGATAAAGAAAGTCTGAAAGAAATCGCAAGACAAGAATTACCACAACTCAGAAGTGAGATTGAAAACTTCCATGCCCTCTTTAGCCAACAATGGCTGAAAGAAAACAAGGTCTTTGGTTTGGATACGGTCGATATCCGTATGGGCGGACTCTTACAACGCATCAAGCGAGCAGAAAGTCGCATAGAGGCTTATCTGGCAGGTCAGATTGACCGCATCGACGAGCTAGAAGTTGAAATCCTACCATTTACTGATTTCTACGCAGACAAGGATTTCGCAGCAACTACAGCTAACCAGTGGCATACCATTGCGACAGCTTCGACGATTTATACGACATAGGCATTTATCACAAACAGATAAACATCTCCTTTTAAACACATGGAGATGTTTTTTGATTTGGAGATAGGGAAGGAGTATAATGAAAGTATAAGGATAGTTTGGAGGTATGACCATGAAAAAGTTACTACTGGTCCTAGGTGCTAGCATGCTAGTCTTATCTGCCTGTCATAAAACGACAGAGGATGGAGCAACTAGTCCGTCAATACCAAGGGAGCAACAAACCAAGGAAACAACCAACTATTTTCACTATTTAGCAGATTCCTATCAAAAGGCTCTTTCGCACGAAAGAAATCATAAGGACACAGCCGTCCAATCACCTATGGCTGCTACAGTTGCAGCCATGGAAGAACTTGAGTTATCTAATTCGACTGATCAAGCCTTGATTATGAAGAATTACTTGGATTTTCAGAAGCTAATTCAATACAATACTGAAAAGTGGGAGGAAGAGTTTGCAAGTTGGGCTTCTTCTATGGGGCAGTCTTATCATAGACTAGAGCATGCAAACTTTGATGAAAAAAATGAACTCATCAAAAAATTAGAAACTACAACAGTCTCTCAGAAAAGTGTCAAATGGAATGTTTTTGGAGTATCGAGTGACAATGCTTATGCCTACTTGATTTTGGATGCCTACTATGACAAGCAGAACAAACATTTCTACTTGTTTACACTGAAGGATGGGCAAGCACAGGTCTTGCATACCGATAAGACACTGGCAACTATCCCTACTGCAAATTTTGAAGAGACTGAGAATACAGATCTAGCGCAACGTTTTAAGGAATTTCTATTAAAAACAAGTGTAACTACAGAGAGCGATCCAGATACAGATAATAGTTCTTTAATAGACAAGATAAAAACAGCCATGGAATCCTATTCGGATAGTAAAGGTGAAAGATTTAAGTCAACTAACTTAGCAACATATGGTCACTACTATGGACTAGCAGTGCCAGACCAGATAATGCAATTTGGGCAAGTAGATGGGGTGAATTATACTTTTAAATGGTATGGCTATATTGCAGGTTCAGGTTCTAGGCGGTTCGATATCCTAGCTTGCTATGTGAATGAAGCAGGGACAGAGGTGATTCTCTTTGGCTATAAGGATGGCAATCCTGTTCTTTTACACACCGAAGGACAGCCGGAGATTGAGAAAAACGAATCAGGGGCTATCATAAATGCTCAGGTTCATTTTGTTGTGTTTCATCATCCAGTATTGGAACAAGTTTTCAATTAGCAAAGCGGAAATACACTTATCGCATACAAAGTGTTTCTCGTGAAACCTATTTCTTATAAAAAACTTCTCCACATAAAATAATTTGTGGAGTTTTTTCTATAATTAGTAGTTTAACCTGACCTTCAAATAGGAGTATACTAATAATGTAATCGTTATCAAACCTAAAAATTCGATAGAATCAGTTTTTAGGAATAAAAAGGGAGGAAATTATGAAAAAGTTTTCAAAGACCTTGAGAGATAACTGGATTTTTCTCTTGATGGTTTTACCAGGGGCTCTCTGGCTGATTCTATTCTTTTACATTCCAGTATTTGGGAATGTGGTCGCCTTTAAAGACTACCATATGACCAGTAATGGTTTCATAGATAGTATTGTGAATAGTAAATGGGTCGGGTTAGATAATTTCAGATTCTTGTTTAGTTCAAAAGATGCCTTTATCATCACTCGAAATACCGTTCTTTACAATCTCGGCTTCATCTTTATCGGTTTGATTGTATCAGTAGGGATTGCCATCATCCTCAGCGAGCTTCGCTCTAAGAGAATGGTTAAGATTTTCCAAACGTCTATGTTGTTCCCTTACTTCTTGTCATGGGTTATCATCAGTTTCTTTACAGATGCCTTCCTAAACATTGACAAAGGGGTCTTCAACCATTTCCTAACATCCATTGGCATGAAAGAAGTCAACTTCTATGCTGACTTAGGCATTTGGCCATACCTTCTCCTTTTCCTAGGTATTTGGAAAGGCTTTGGATATAGCAGTGTCATGTACTATGCGACAATCATGGGAATTGACCCAACCTACTACGAAGCAGCAACAGTGGACGGGGCTAGCAAGTGGCAACGTATTCGCAACGTAACCATTCCTCAGTTGACTCCGCTTGTAACAGTTTTGACCATCCTTGCAGTCGGAAATATCTTCCGTGCAGACTTTGGTCTCTTCTATCAAATCCCACACAATGCTGGTCAGCTTTACAATGTAACCAACGTTTTGGATGTATATGTCTTTAATGGTTTGACTCAGACAGCAGATATCGGTATGGCTTCAGCAGCCGGTCTTTACCAATCCGTTGTCGGTTTGATACTGGTTATCCTATCAAACTTGCTTGCAAGACGAGTCGATCCAAACTCAGCTTTGTTCTAGAAAGGAGGAGAATATGGCAGAAAAGAAAATTAAAAAAGAAAAAATCGATAATGTCGGCATTCACTCCTTCAGTAAGAAAGCAGATATCTTCTTTAGTATCATCTCTGGTTTGATCGCTCTTTCTTGTATCTTGCCCTTTATCTTCGTTATCATCATTTCAGTGACAGATGAAAAGAGCATCCTCCAGTATGGATATAGCTTTTTCCCTTCGAAATTTGGTGTAGATGGATTCCAGTTCCTAGCTCAGTTTAAAGATAAGATCCTCCAAGCGCTCTTTATCTCAGTTTTTGTAACCGTAGTTGGAACAGTGACCAACGTCTTCATTACAACCACTTATGCCTACGCCATCTCACGGACAACCTTTAAGTACCGCAGATTCTTCACAATCTTTGCCCTTCTCAGTATGTTGTTCAATGCTGGTTTGGTACCAGGCTATATCGTGGTGACTCGTTTGCTTCAACTTGGTGATACGGTTTGGGCCTTGATTGTTCCAATGCTTCTATCACCATTCAACATCATCTTGATGCGTTCCTTCTTCAAGAAGACCATTCCAGAAGCCATTCTAGAATCTGCTCGTATCGATGGTGCCAGTGAAGCTCGGATCTTCTTCCAGATCTGTTTGCCATTGTCACTTCCAGGTATCGCAACCATCACGCTTTTGACAGCTCTTGGTTTCTGGAACGACTGGTTCAACGCCCTTCTTTACATCAAGAGTGACAACTTGTATCCATTGCAATATTTGCTCATGCAAATTCAGCAAAATATGGACTACATTGCAAAAGCAGTCGGCTTATCTGGTCAACTGGGAGTTGCTCTACCGAAAGAAACAGGTCGTATGGCCATGGTTGTTGTTGCAACCCTTCCAATCGCAATTCTGTATCCATTCTTCCAACGCTACTTTGTTAAAGGTTTGACCATCGGTGGAGTGAAAGAATAGCACTTGCTGAGAAACACCGTTTCTCCCTTCCCAACTTCATCTTAGTGACTGAAGTTACAAATCATTAAATCGTTTATAAGTTTAAAAATAAAAAAAGGAGTTTTTATCATGAAAAACTGGAAAAAATATGCTTTTGCATCTGCTAGCGTAGTCGCTTTGGCTGCAAGTCTTGCTGCTTGTGGAAACCTTTCAGGTAACAACAAAAAAGCTGCTGACTCAGCTTCAGGTGACAAACCTGTTCTTAAAATGTACCAAATCGGTGACAAACCAGACAACTTGGATGAATTGCTAGAAAATGCCAACAAAATCATCGAAGAAAAAGTTGGTGCTAAATTGGATATCCAATACCTTGGATGGGGTGACTACGGTAAGAAAATGTCAGTTATCACATCATCAGGTGAAAACTACGATATCGCTTTTGCAGATAACTATGTCGTTAATGCTCAAAAAGGTGCTTATGCGGACTTGACAGAATTGTACAAGAAAGAAGGAGCAGAGCTTTACAAAGCACTTGACCCAGCTTACATCAAAGGGAACACTGTAAACGGTAAGATTTACGCTGTTCCAGTTGCAGCCAACGTTGCATCATCTCAAAACTTTGCCTTTAACGGCGCTCTTCTTGCCAAATATGGCATTGACATTTCAGGTGTCACTTCATACGAAACACTTGAACCAGTCTTGAAACAAATCAAAGAGAAAGCTCCGGACGTAGTACCATTTGCGGTTACGAAGAACTTTATCCCATCTGATAACTTTGACTATCCAGTGCCAAACGGACTTCCATTCGTTATCGACCTTGAAGGAGACACTACTAAGATTGTAAACCGTTACGAAGTGCCTCGTTTCAAAGAACACTTGAAGACTCTTCACAAATTCTATGAAGCTGGATACATTCCAAAAGACGTAGCAACAAGCGACACTTCATTTGACCTTCAACAAGATACTTGGTTCGTTCGTGAAGAAACAGTAGGACCAGCTGACTACGGTAACAGCTTGCTCTCACGTGTTGCTAACAAAGACATCCAAATCAAACCAATCACTAACTTTATCAAGAAAAACCAAACAACACAAGT